>JANLRE010000859.1:0-9738 GCA_031368205.1 Fimbriiglobus sp.
TCTTCAGCGTCGCGCTGAATTCGCTCCTTCGCCTCTCCGATCAGATCGCTAAACGTCGTCAACGCGACAAGTTGACGCGAAGTAAAGAGGTGGCCCCAAGTTGTCAACCCATATGCGGAACATACGCCACCGGTAATCATCGCCCGTGTCGGTGTTAAACCTGCCAAGAATGTCTTGCGAGCGAGCTTGACTGTACTTGATTCGTCCACCGATGACGCTACTTCGGAGTGTACATCGATTGGGTCAAGATAGACGCGGCCACGAGTTCCTTCGGCTACAATCGCCATCAATCGTGTTCCGAGTCGATTCGCCTTTCCCTCGTCGCGTACATAATCCCTTCCGATAACTGTCTTGCTCATCAAACAGAAGAAGTCTTGGGCTTTACCACTACGTGTGCCTAATTTCGCTTCGTCCGGCGGCTTGCCGACTTTCACAGTGAACGTGTACCCGCTCTTGGTTATCACCAGCTGCACATACGCTTCCTTGCCCGGCTTGCTACTCAAAATGAAGGTGCTCGCGAGCGGCACATCGACGTGCGAAAACGCGGGATTCGGGCTTTTCACGGTGCGCGCCCACAACCAGGCGATCACGGTGAGCTTCTGGCCTTCGTATTGTTCCAGATCGGGCCGTTCGGCCACCATCGACTTAGTGATTTCAATCGGCGGATAGAGGTGACCGATGCGCTTGAACGATTCGTCGCGCATCCACTGGCCGTAGTAGCGGACATCAGCGGCTAAGCCACTCGCACCGGGCCAATTTGCGCCGCCCGTTTCCGGTAGTGTAAGTGTCTTGCCCTTTGCCTTCTTCGTCGTCGGCTGTTGATGCACAAGTGAGACGGGCGGCTTGCCAGCGAATTTCGGCGGTATTTCGATCATCGCTTTATTGATGAGCACCGCGACCGGGTTCAGGTCACTAGCAAAAGCTTCCAGCCCGAGGCGTTGGGCTTCTAGCGGAATCGAACCCCCGCCCGCGAACGGGTCGTGAAGACCTGGCATCTTCGCCGGGTCGAAGAGTTCCTTTGCTTGCGGGTGACCCTTGTTCAGTTCGCAGGTTTCCAACCAGCTTTGGCGAATGGCTACGCGGGCCGGTTCCAGCACCGCTTCGTTGGTAGTGTTCTCCCAGAGCACCAAGTCCTCGATCAGCTTAAAGAGCCTGGCGCGGGCCTTTGTCCAGTGGCCCTTCACTTGTTTGTTCGGTTCGACGCCGGGATTCTGACACCGCCACAAGTCTTCCGGGTCGTGAACCAATTGTGAGAAGATGACGGCGCGAGCCGCCGCCAACGGTCGCCGTGCCCACCAGAGGTGCAGCGTGGACGGGTGCCCGTGCCGAATCGACTTTTCCCTCGCACACGCCTTGTTGATGGCGTCGAGCGGCAAGGCGACTTCGATCAGCTTCTTCGGCGAAATGATCACAGAGATACCTTAGGCAATTCGCAATGCTTGGCAGGTTTGTTCATAGCTTGCTTCGAGGTCGAGCGGGATGGCGTAATTTTCGGCCAGCCAGATCGGCAGGGTGGGCAATGGTTGTCCCAGGTGGAGAATGTGCGACCACGTTTCGAGAACGTGCTTTCGTCCCCGTGGAATCCAACGGCACGCGGCGGCGTAGATGGCCGGAGGTTCTCGGCCGAAGGTCGTGTCGTGGTGGCCGACGAGATCGAGTAAGCCCGAGTACAGGTTGAAGTCCTTCGAGGTGACGAGATCGACGATGGACACCGAAACCCCCTTCTTCAACAGCGCCTGGCACTTCGCCACGAAGACCTGGCGGCTCTCGGGGCGATCCTTGTTCGACGGACTAACGATCTCAATCGCTGCGACAAGTCTACGATTCCTGATGGTGTCATAAATGCGGACTTCATACTCACTTTCCGTCAAGAGTTCGGTTTCGACGGCCAGACTTGGAAGTGCGACATCGAACGCCAACTCGCCATTTGTGGCTAAGCTCGAGTCAGAACCATCCTCGCTTTCGAGAGTCGCCACATCCACTTCAATCTCGGAACCCATGTGCACACTCGGCTCCGCTTCAAACCGAACGGGGAGTAACTGATTTAAATGGACGGTCATCAAGCCAGGCCAAAGCCCGTGGAAACCTTCCCAGTTCTTTTTCTTGCTGAGCGGCGGGTGAAAATGGTCTCGGAGCGGCATAGTTCCCTCACTGTGATCGTGTCGCAGATTGCAACAACTTATTGATATCGTAATTGACGCTCGCCGCGCCCCAGTCGGGTTCGCGCTGGAACGGGTTGGTGAGGTAGTACGGCCCTTCGGTACTGTCATCCGGGTTCACGAACACAACAGCCAAGACGAACTTGCCGCCTTGGTTGAAGGCGTAGAGGATTTCGTTCCGCGTCACCGTGATGGTATCCGCCCCCTTCACCCGTCCTTTCACTTCGATGTGCTTCGGGTCGGTGCTGTTCGGCGGGTAGCTCGACACGTCCCATCCGCACTTTTGAGCCGACACATCGACGACGCGGTGCCCTTTGGATTCTTCGGCCATCATCACCGCTTTCATCGCGAGCATCTCGATCTTCTTGCGGGCAGCGGCATCGGCGGCATTGGGAGCCGACCCGTCACCGCGTACCTTGCGTAGCAACCCAACCGGCACGACGAGCGCCCCACCGAGGATGAGCGGCGTGCCGTTCTGCACTTGGCGCATCGCTAGCAGTTCCTTCTTGCGACCGTCGAGGCGACTTTGCAAGTCTTCGAGCGTCTTCTTCACGTTGTCCAGGTTGAGCCGCACATCCTTGCCGATGGCGGCATCGTCCTTGAGCTTGATTTCCCGGTCCGTCCAGAAGGAGATTTCTTTCGTGAGTCGTTCGTGAACGGCCGCGAGCGTCTTATCGACGTGTTCGACCCGTCGATCCGCCACTTCCTTGAAATGTTCCGGTACGAGTTTCCCGGCCGCGAGGGCAATCGCCTTCTGCTCCTGATCGGTGCGAATCCACGAGGCGGTGAGCAAGTCCTTGAGCAATGGCCGATCCGCAGCGGCGAGCGGTTCGAGATCGAGATGCGGTGCCCAGCCCGCAAATGCTGCCGACCCGTCCGGGTTCACGCGAATGAACTGCATCCGCTTCGAGAGCGTCGCCCCATCGCCCGACTTCACTTCGTGCGTCAGCAGGAACAGCAGCCACGGTTGATCCGTGTCGTCGGCCGGATCGACGAGAACTGCCCCCTGCCGGAGCAAGTTGGAGCTTTGTTCGAGGATCATGTCCGTGAGCGCGAGCATCAGCGGATGACCGGGGTGCATGAACGCCGCGCGAGCCAAGCCGGGCTTGTCGTTCGGCTGAATGGCATTGCGGGTGAAGGCGATGCGGTCGTACCGCTTGAGGATCGGTTCTTGCTCGCGCCGGTTGCGGCCGGTGAGCCGCCGATCGCGTTCCCGAACCGCGGCCGGGACATGCGTGATTTCGTACCGCTCGGGTTCCCGCTTGTGGATCGTGCCGCCGAGTTGGTCGAACGCCTTGAGGAAGAACGACCGCACGAAGAACGGCTGCAGCCGCCGGGCTTCGGCCCGTTCCAGCTCTTCCTTCACCCGGAACAGTCGGTCCGCCGACATGGTCTCTTGCGCCAGCGCGTTGCGGTTGAGCAACGACTTCAAGTGCTCGTGGTCGAAGGCGTGGTCGATCTGTTGGTGCAGTCTGGCGCGCGTTTCCGGCAAGTCGTTGAACCGGATGGCCTGCATCAGCAGATCCTTGAGGCTGACCCCTTCAAAGACCTCTCCCAGAATGTCGAACACGCGGCCTTTCAGTGCCACGCTTTCGATCTGGAGCTTTTCCAAGAGACGGTGATACACGTCGCCTTCCCGCGTCTCTTTGGCGACGAGGTTCCAAAGGTGACAGACTTCCGTCTGCCCGATACGATGAACACGACCGAACCGCTGTTCGAGCCGGTTCGGGTTCCAAGGCAGATCGTAGTTCACCATCAGGTGAGCGCATTGAAGGTTCACGCCTTCGCCAGCGGCATCGGTAGCGATCAGCACGCGGACATCGGGATCCGAACGGAATAGGGCTTGCGCCTTACGTCGCTCGTCGCGGTGAGTGCCGCCGTGGATGGCGACGATGGCGTCCGGGGTTCCCAGCACGCCCGCGATCTTGTGATAGAGGTAGTTGAGCGTGTCGCGGTGTTCCGAGAAAAGGATAATCTTCCGTTGCCGCCCGGATTCGTCGTGCATCACGGGGTTGTTTTGCAGGAGCTTCGAGAGTTCTTCCCACTTGCGATCCTGCCCCGAAGCGACGACGGCTTTCGCCTGTCCTTCGAGATCCTTCAGGATCAGGATTTCGGTTTCCAGTTCGGCGATGGTTTTCGCCGCCGTCGCCTGATCGACGAGCTTCTCTTCGAGCGTCTCTTGCTCGTCGGCGTTCAGGTCGTCATCGTCCTCCGGAACGTCGTCGAGCGTTTCGGCGAGCAGCGACTTGCCCCGGTCGCCGAGTTTCTCGGCACGCAGCCGATCCGAGAGGCGTTCCTTACGTCGTTTGAGAGACTGGTAAATGGCTTCCGGGCTGGACGCGAGCCGCCGCTGAAGGGTCGTGAGCGCGAACCCGACCGAGCCTTTACGGGAGCCGGTGAGTTGATCCGCCTTCCCCATTTCTTCGCGGACGTATTCGGTGACGGCTTCGTAGAGCTTGGCTTCGGCGTCCGAGAGCTTGTAGTTGACGGTGTACGCCTTCCGTTCCGGGAAGAGTGGCGTGCCATCGAACTTGACGAGTTCCTCCTTCACCATCCGGCGCATCAGGTCGGATGCGTCCACTTTCTTGTGAACGTCGCCCCGGAACTTGCCGTAGAAGCGATCCGAATCCAGCAGCGACAGGAAGAGTTGAAAGTCTTCTTCCTTGCCGCTGTGCGGCGTCGCGGTCATCAACAAGAGGTGCCGGGTTTCCCGTCCGAGTGCTTTAGCAAACTTAAACCGCCCCGTTTCCTTCACTTCGCGCCCGTAATAGTGAGCCGCGAGTTTGTGGGCTTCATCGAACACCACGAGATCCCACCCGGCGGCACACAGCTTCGCTTGCAGTTCCTCGTTCCGGGCCATCTGGTCCAAACGAACGATGAGTTGCTGGTGATCCTCAAACGGGTTGCCGCTGGGGGACGCTTCTTCGAGGGCGGATGAAAAGATGCGGAATTCGAGGCCGAACTTCTCGAACAGTTCGTCCCGCCACTGCTCGACAAGGCTACCGGGGGCGACGATCAGTATTCGCCGGGCGTCGGCCCGCATGACGAGTTCGCGGATGTACAGGCCCGCCATGATCGTCTTGCCCGCGCCGGGGTCATCGGCCAGGACGTACCGAAGCGGCTGGCGGGGGAGCATCGACTCGTAGACGGCGGTGATTTGGTGCGGCAGTGGATCGACGTTCGAGGTATGGACGGCCATCATCGGGTCGAATAGGAACGCAAGGTCGATCCGTTTGGCTTCACAGGCGAGTTGGAACGCAGCCGCATCCCCGTCGAAAGACCAAGGGCGTTCTGTCGTGGCGAGAGCAATCGTCGCTTCATCGGCTGTGCAGAGGAGTCGTTCCTTAAAGCTGCCGTCCGGCAGTTTGTAGAAGACCTGAACTGCGATGTCGGTGATGACGTTGACGGCGACGATGGTGCAAACAAGTCCCGATTCGAGACCAATAATGGCAAGGTCGGGTTTCAGTTGGGAAAGCAACATAGTCTTACCCCTTTCCCCACGGTAACTTGGGCCTCTTGGCACCATCAAGTATCAATTCACAAAGTTGATGTTATGTATGTGACGGGTCACGTGCGAAGCGAATCCTTTTAAGTGAGTTACAAACGTGGCGTTAAAGGGTTGGGCGAGTAAGTGCCCGAGATATGCGAACCCCCGCCACACTCCAAACGCGATGGTAAAGTCAGATTCAACTTTTGGTTTCGACTGCACGGTATGTTAATCCGACAGAACTTATGGCAAGCGAAACATTGCAACCATTGCTTGAACAGGCCCAGCAGTCGCGCGAATGTCAGTGCAGGAGCGTAGGGTCCAAAGTTTTCGAGGATCAGAACGAACCGCTCACGCTATGTCGTTGTCATGCCCGAACTCCCATTTCGTGGTTCAGAAACTGAGTTGCGTCGTGATTGAATAGATCGGATGCCCGCTCGTGTCTGGACGATTGGGACGATTGGACGCCGTTTTCGGTATGAACGCCTTTTGTACTATAGGAATCATCGCTTAACCCGGAATCGGCGTCCAATCGTCCCAATCGTTCAGAATCAGTGACTGTGGTGCTTTGATCGCATAGACGAATTCCAGCGTAGATGTAGACACCGCTCTTTCGCTTCTTGATGCCTTTTGCCGTCAAGCGAGTACCAAACTGCTTTTGTGAAAACGGTTTACCGTCGCCTTCACTCTCGTGCCACTTGACGTAAGCGTCGTAAACCTCTTTCGCTTTTTCTTCGGCCCGTGAATTCAGCTCGCACCGTTCCGCGATGAACTGCCCCACAACATCCTCCGACTCTTCGTAGGTTTTCGTCGCGTTCATCACAGCGGCGGGCGTGCCGAGTTCCATTCCGGCGGCCTGGAGAGCTTGAAAGCCTTTGGCCGTCCAAGCGAGAATGCCCGGCGCTTCAGCAACGAGTTTAGCTTTGAGTCCCTTGTCGGCCTTGAGGTGCGCGGCACCCGGTTCGTCCCCGTCGCTCCAGAACCGCACGTCGAACGGGATGAGCCGCAGCCGCCGCCAGATGCCGTGGCCACCCTCCTTCACCTGCGGGCGATGGTTCGTAACGATGCAGACCTTGTGCGTTGGCTTAAACTCGAAGAAGTCCTGCCGCATGAACCGCGCCTTGATGCTGTCCCCGCCGGTGAGTTCCTTCAAAAGCGGTTCGTCGATGCGGGCGCCCTCCGCCGTTTCCGTGAGCGCCACCAGCCGCTTGCCGCGTAGGTCCGCGCGTTCGGTCGGGTGAGCCTGCCCGTTTTTTGCGATCATCAAGTCCGGCGCGGCCTTCCCGGAATAGTCACTCCCCAACACTTCAAGAATTGTTTCGAGGAAGACACTCTTTCCGTTCGAGCCTGCGCCCCAAAGCACGGGGCAAACGTGAAACGAGGTGTCACCACTCAAGACATAGCCGAGCCAGCATTGAACGAATGAAATCATTTCGGCATCACCAGCGAAAATGGCGTTAATGAACCGTTCCCAAGTCGGACATGGTGCGGACGGGTCAAAGGGGGTCGGACAAAGTTGGGTGAGCATGTCAATGCGTGCGTGCGGTCGAAGTTCCCCGGACCGCAGGTCTAGCGTGCCGTTCGGACAGTTCAACAGGAACGCCGCGTCGGGTAGTTTGTCGAAGTCGGAAAGGTGAGCCGGTATCGGCAGTTCGCTTTGTGCCAGCGCCAGCATGTTCGTTAGCCGTGACTTCGATTGCGTTCCGATCGCCGATTGAATGAGTCGCTCGGCTTCGGCTCTTTCTTCCTTCGTCTTTGCTTTGATGAACATCTCCGTGGCATCGGTGAGAAGCTTCGCAGCCGTTTTCTTCGCCATCCGCATGAGCGCGCCCAGGTCATCGTGAACCCATCTGTCACCGTTCCACGAGTACCACCCACGTTCGGCGGTGTAACGTGCGTTTTCGTGGTGTTCACGGGCGAAGCGGATCCCGTTGGCCTGATCCGTTGTAGGGTCCACCTTACCGCCATCGACGACTTCCCGCCCCGCGTCAGCCACAGCTTCTCGTACCGCCGCAGACTCTTGTTTCGCTTCGGCCTTCAAGTCGATCGCTACGGCGTGCTTGAGCAGGTAGTCGGAGAGTTCGCGGCCACGTTCTTCCCAAGTTGCTTCACCGCGTGCTGGGTCAATCAGCCACGCGCGAACGTCCTTGACGCGTTGTGGTGGGAGTGCCGTAAGAATTGGTCGCGCCAACGCCTTTGCGAGCGACTTTGCGACTTGTTTCATCCCGTCCCGACCCGGCCAATTCCCGTTCTCTTTCGCGTCGTTTTCCCCGACAATGACGATCGGTACATCATCTGAAACCATAGCGAACAGTTTTGCGAGATGCTTGGCACCGCCCGAGTTCGACGGGCGTCCGACACACTTCAGCTTCGCCGCAGTCATGGCAGCGGTATCGGTGAAGCCTTCGACTACGAACAACGGTCCGCTGCGATCGGGCCAACCATCGGGAATGGTCAACCCACGTTTACTCTTTGTGATGCATTTTTTCTCGGCCTCTTTACCTCTGCGTTCAATTCGCGTTGCGATGCCGATTACAACACCCTCGCCATCGCGTTCGGGAATTGTGAATTCAGCGCCATCTACCCTGATGCCGTTTACGCCGAGCGTGAAGCCGTCGAAGGCTTCGACCGGCAAGCCGAGTTTTTTGGCGAGTGCGGCTCGATACTCTGGTTTGCTGGCCAGCATCGCGGCGAAGCCTTCTACACTCTCACGCCAGTTCGCCGTTGTCGTGGGTTTCGTCATCGTGTTCATCCGCCCGTTCTGAATCACGACTTTAGGCGTGGCACGCAGTACGTGCAGCCATCCCGCATCGCCGCAACGTTTCGCGGATTCGACCCGCTGACAAATTGCCGCCGAGTCGTCATCGCGTCGCAAGCACCAATCGGCCTTGCCGCAAACCGGACACGGTTTCGCGCCCGTCACCCGTTCCATCGCTTCATCTTCGTTGTGCGTTACCATCGTTACTTCCGCGCCGAGTTCATGATGGTTGAAGTTTTGTTACTGTTGCCACTGCGTTTCGGTGTTCACGCACGCTGCTCTTTTGGGAGTTGCTTCCCGCCGACGACGCGGGATTCGAGCCACGCATCCAGGTCCGCGCGGCGATACCGGATGAGTCGGCCCATGCGGATAAACGGCAAGTTGTAGCGGCCTGTACTTCGCCAAACCGCGAGAGTCTGGGGTTCGACAGTCAGTATTTGTGCCGCTTCATCTTCGTTTAGAAGTGGTTCGTGCTCTTTCATGGCAACCTTCGTGAGTGAGTGCTGATGGGCAAATTCTCGATGCGTGTGGCGAAGCCTGAGCTTCCCGGCAGCCTTGTGGCTGTCGAACGTGCGTTCACTTTTTTTGACAACATCTCCAGCAAACGCGGAGTGGTCGAGCGTGGCAGGGGTCCATGAGGTAACGGGACCGGCAAGAGTATCAGCCACGGGCCACACGGTTCTGCGATGGTGCTTTCCGTGGAGCAATGTCCGAAGCGAATTGAATCTTGATTCCGAGTTTCGCCAACTGTTCGGCGTGGTATCGCTCCAAAACTTTATCGCCCGCTTTGCGGGCACAGAAAAGCGATGCGAGCAGATATGACGGACTGGAGTTCAGTTCGGAACTATAAGACGTGGGCTTGGCTGACATGGCCGTTCTCTGTGGAAGTCAGGGCGGCACATTCGCGCCCCTTACTAATCCGCAGCGTTCACACTCTGAATGCGTGAACGGCCTGTTTTGTAGGCTAATTTCGTTGTTTTCTGTTCATGAACGCCCGTGAACGCAATCAGAAACGATGTGAACGCGGCATCCGATTGTCACGGCGTTCATCTTTTTTTTGCTGGTTGATGAGTTCCTGCAATTCGTCCCCTGATGACGATTCGACCTTCTCTGGAATATTTGCAAGCAGGTCATGGGGACTTGTGCAGTTCTGGGTTCTGAACGCTTTTGTTGCGTCCTTTTTTCATGAAATACCGTCCACGAAGCCAACTTAGAAATCTGGCCCGTTGATACCCCAGTCGCTTTCGAGATGTTGGCGAATGTCACAGCCACGGGGTGATCTTTGGCGGTTTTGTGTAACCAATCACGAAAAAGTATTTCTGCTTCAAGGTTTG
>JANLRE010000867.1:0-3037 GCA_031368205.1 Fimbriiglobus sp.
GATGCGTTGACCGTCAACGTTCGCTTCCACAGCAAGGACAAAGTGAAAGTCGTCGAGGCCGAGAAATCGCTCACAGTCGGCATGTCGCTGTTGCAGGTCGTGTTAAGTGCCGGCATTCAACAAATGGACAAGTCGAACGACGCGAGCCAAAAAGAATACGTTCCCCTGATGAAGTCCCTGACCGAAATCGTCAGGAATGCCAAGGTGATCAAAAACGAAAATGACGGGTACGCCGATGTCACGTTCAAGTCTGATGCGACGTTCACAATCCCGTTTGCAAAGTTCCTAGCAGTAGCCCCCGGTAAAATGAGAAGTGCCGCCGCGCGATCCAGAACGCAGAACAACCTGAAGCAACTCGCCCTCGGGATGCACAACTTCTTGGACGCCACAGGCGGCGGCTTCCCTGCTGCGGCGATCTGTGACAAGGCCGGCAAACCGTTGCTCAGTTGGCGCGTTGCGGTGTTGCCGTACATCGAACAAGACAAGTTGTACAAGCAGTTCAAGTTGGACGAACCGTGGGACAGCGACCACAACAAGAAGGTGTTGGAAAACAACCCGATGCCACCGCAATACCTTCTGGAAGGGGTTTCCAAACCCGGCGAGAATACCACTTACTTCCGCGTCTTTGCCGGTAACGGCGCACTATTCGAGATGACCAAGCCGACCAAAATTCGGGACGTGACGGACGGCACCTCGAACACAATTCTGATCGCCACCGCCGCGACCGCCGTGGCGTGGACGAAGCCCGAAGCCTTGGATTTCGACCCCAAAGGCGACATGAAGAAACTGATGATGCTGGACAACGAGGGGTGTAACGTCGCACTCGCCGATGGGTCGGTGCGGTTTCTCATGAGTACAATTAAGGCGGAAACGCTGAAAGCCTGTATCACCAAATCTGGAGGCGAAATTATCAACTTAGACGAATAATACCCACTTGTTACACCACCAAGGGATGGAAAGCAAACGTTTATTTTTCATCCCTTGGTACGGGTCTGGCAAATTTTTCTGGCGGGTGAATTCTCCTGGTTTGCGGGCCTGAAAGGCACGTTCTGTCAGCCCTGGGTGCCAGTTCCCAGGGCATGGCCCTGGGCTAACAGAGCGACCCTTTCAGGGCCGAAAACCCGTTATGAGAAGGAGTGCTAGAAAATTTTGCCAGTCCCCCGTGGTATTGTCATTTACAACTTCACAACACTACCCTTGCGAATGGATTCTTCGGCAGCTTCGATCATCTTTTGGGCGGTGATGGCGTCGGCCATTGTGGAAAGTGGTTGCACATCATGTCGCAAACAATCCAGTAAGAAATGTCTCACTTCATTCATCACGGAGCCTTGGTAGGCGGTGTATGTTTGGCTATGGACCAGTCCGGGTTTAATCTCCACGTGGTCGCGGTAACTATACCGGGTACTACCGGCGGTGCCGATGACTTTGACCATGACCGTCCACGGATCGGCGGCGTGATCGTCGGCGGCGAAGCTGGCACAGAAGTGGGCTAACGCCCCGTTTTCTAGCCGCATTTGCACCATTGCGATGTCTTCTCCGGTGTACTCCTTGTAGTGCAATGTCGCTTTCATCGCACAGAGTTCGACTGGCTTACCGACCAGATACAACAAGATGTACGAGTGGTGGGTTAGTATCTGTCGCACCACACCGGGGTAGCGTTTGGCCACCTCTTCGGGGTGGTGAATGTTATACATCACATACGCTGAGACAATTTTACCGAGGTCGCCGCCATCGACCAACTCGCGGGTCCGCATCATACTACTTTCGTAGATGTAATTGTGCCCCGGCATACATACTAAACCCTTGGTATCCGCCAGTTGCTTCATCTGGGCAATTTCTGCGACCGATACACCCACTGGTTTTTCAACTAGGACGTGCTTGCCGTGTTCGAGTGCCAGCATGGTGTATTCGAGGTGCGATTCGAGGTTCGTTAGCACAAAGATTGCGTCGATATTCGGGTCTTTGACCAGTGCTTCCGGTGTGCTGTAGTTTCGGCAACCGAACTCGGCGGCGCGTTGTGTGGCACGATCCTGGCTGCGATTCCACAAGCCGACCAGCTTCGCGCCGGGAACACGTGAGACGGCTTTGGCGTGCAGAATCGCAATGTCCCCCGCGCCGATGAAGCCGACGCCGATCGTATCCTTTGTGATTTTTGCCATGATAACGCGACTCCGGGTGTAAACTTTCTACTCTTTTCGGACCGGCACCATGCCGCTTAGCACGGCAATCCAGCGGGCGACGCTCCAGATTATGACAGTCAGCACGCTGCACATCACGAACGTGGTCACGCCGATGTTGAGCCACCCGGTGAAGACTTGGCCCTTTTCGATCATGGCCGGGAAGCGCCAGAAGATCAGTTGCGTACCGGCGGTCAGGGTGGTGGTCATCACCCAGAGCATCGGAATTATTGTCAGGGCGGCGTATTTCGCTTTGCCGGTGTTGATGAGCCAGGTGGTCACGAGGGTTAACGCCAACGCCGCCAAGAGTTGGTTGGCCACGCCGAACATGCTCCAAATTGTGCCGATGTTCCCCGTGTAAATCAGCCAACTCCAACCGCCCGTAATGACGCCACTGGCCAGAAGCGATCCGGGCAGCCAGTCGGGGCGGGCAAACGGGGCGTAGACGCGGCCCATTGTTTCTTGCAACAGGAACCGCCCGATGCGGGTGCCGGCGTCGATCGTCGTCAGGATGAACAGCGCCTCGAACATGATGGCGAAGTGGTACCAGTACTTCAGCATGGCGTTGCCGGTGACGCCAAGGGTGGCGAACGCTTGCTCGAAAACGACCGACATGCCGACGGCCAACGTCACCGCACCGCCAGTACGACCGCGTAACGATTCGCCGCCGACTTTTTCTTCGATCGAGCCAAGGTCGAGGTGCCCGATGGTGTCCACGCCAGCCGCGTGCAACGGGTCGGTGGCTTCGCGGGGGACGCCGTACTTGGCGTTGATCGTGGCCACGTCTTGCTGGAATTGCGGGGCGCGTTCGATGGCGATGTTGATGTCGTAATACAGTTGCGGCGGCAAGCACGCGGCGG
>JANLRE010000872.1:0-8446 GCA_031368205.1 Fimbriiglobus sp.
GGTGCCGGCGTCAATCGTCGTCAGGATGAACAGCGCCTCGAACATGATGGCGAAGTGGTACCAGTACTTCAGCATGGCGTTGCCGGTCACGCCGAGGGTGGCGAACGCCTGCTCGAAAACGACCGACATACCGACGGCCAACGTCACCGCGCCGCCGGTGCGACCGCGCAACGATTCGCCGCCGACTTTCTCTTCGATCGAGCCAAGGTCGAGGTGCCCGATGGTGTCCACACCAGTGGCGTGCAACGGGTCGGTGGCTTCGCGGGGGACGCCGTATTTTGCGTTGATCGCGGACACGTCTTGCTGGAATTGGGGCGCGCGTTCGATGGCGATGTTGATGTCGTAATACAGTTGCGGCGGCAGGCACGCCGCCGCGATCAGGGCGGTCACGCCGACGATAATTTCCATCAGCATCGCACCGTAGCCGATGGTGATGATGTGGCTTTCCTTCATCACCATTTTGGGTGTCGTGCCGCTCGACACCAGTGCATGAAACCCGCTAACGGCACCACACATCACGCAGATGAACACGAACGGAAAAAGGCCGCCTTCAAACGTCGGACCGCCGTTGATGAACGTCTCGTTCAATTCCGGTGCTTGCAGTGGCGGGTTGGCAACGAGTACGCTGCCGATTAGCAAAATCACCGTGCCGATTTTCAGGAAGCTGCTCAGGTAGTCGCGTGGCCCCAGTAGCAACCAGACCGGCAACACCGCCGCGATGAAGCCGTACACCGCGAGTACCAGGACCGTTTGGTCGCGGGTCAACGAAAAGAAGCGTTCCAACGGCGAACCCGGAATCCAGTTCCCCGCCACGGTCGCGGCAAGGACCAACACGCCACCGATGAGCGATGCCTCCGCCACCCGACCGGGCCGCAGTCGGTACATCCACAGCCCAACTAGCAGAGCAATCGGGATCGTACAGGCAATCGTGAACGTGCCCCATGACGAACCGGGAACGACCTGCGTGCAACCTGCTGGGAGAATGTAAGTTGTGAAGTCCCGCACAAGCGGTCGATCGGTCGGGTTTGACATCCCGCCACTGCTGTAGGGGACGGACACCCGAAACCCGTCGGACCGTTCTGCGAGTTCACCCCCAGGATTACGTACCACACACCCGCCAGGGAACTGGTAAACCACCCGGAGGTCGGTCGCCTCGGCGGGCAGTTCGATCGCGGTTGTTGCCTGGGGAGGGGTGATCCGCATCCCCGCAGGCAACTGCGCCTCTTCACCGCCCAAGGCTTTCACGACGACGAACCCTAGCCCGGCGAGCGCGATCACGACGATGAACAGAATCGCCAGGGATGCGACGATGGCGGCCGGTTTGCCGAGTTCAAAGCGGGCGATCTCGGCTAGGGATTTGCCATCACGCCGGGTGGACGCGGCCAGCACCAGCATGTCTTGCACGGCGCCGGCCAGACAGACGCCGACGACCAGCCAGATTAAACCCGGCATGTAGCCGTATTGAATTGCCAGCACCGGCCCGATGAGCGGCCCGGCGCCGGAGATTGCGGCAAAGTGGTGCCCGAACAACACCCACTTACTCGTGGGGTGGTAGTTCTGCCCGTCGTTCAGCCGGACCGCCGGTGTCACCCGGCTGTCATCGAGCGCGGCGACTTTGGCAGCCAGAAACGCGGAGTAGTACCGATACGCAATCGCCAAAATGGCCAACACGGTTAGCATCACCGGCATCGCGTGCAAAACCGTGCGGCCGTTCTCTTCGTGGTAAATCGTGAACAGGGCGAACAGCATGAAACTCCTAACGAACCCGCCTAGCCGCGACGCACGGGAGAGTGCGAGTCACAGCTCAACGGAATGATAATTTGCGATGCCGCCGATGCCGTTTCGTTCAACTTCTGAGAAGGTTTCCGGGACCGTTAGTTCTTGTTGCCGAGTTCGGACAAAATCACGGCAGCCTTGTTCGCGTCTTGGGCGGTATCGAACGTGACGTAGCCGACGAACTTTCCGTTGATCGCCGCCATCACCATGCCGTGAAGGTTGAGGCCGGCCTTTTCCCATTCCATCGTCAGGTTGCCGCCCAACCCGGCCTTGTCGTCCCCCTCGACGCGCATCACGATCGGCTCTTGCACCTCGTGCAAGCCGACGTTCTTCGCCGCCGAGAGTTCCCCGTTGCCGGACACGGGAGCCACATACAAATCGCCAACGCCCGGCTTAGTTGCGGACCGTTGACTGTACACGTACTCCAGGTGCGCACCCGCCTCGGCGAGTAGCTTCAGCTTCGCGGCAATGCCGCCCGGTTCGTCAGTGACTTCGGTGTGAAACACCTTCACACGGGCCATTTTGAAACTCATTGCGAATCCCTCAAAGAGCCATCCCGGCTCGGGGGTCTTGGAATTGGCGTCCTGCGGCCTCAGTCTACCCCTAGCGGCACCGAAAGCAATTCCGTACCTTCAGGGAAATTGAACATTACTGTTCTTGAGCGAGAAACCGATGAACTATTCCGCAGTCGCCGGGCTTGTCACACTGATTGTTGTTGCAATCTCCATTCCCCGCACCCAAGCCGTGGCCGACGCGCCGGTGACGGTGTTCACCAACGCGACGATCTACACGGGGACCGATGAAAAGCCGCTTGAAAATGCGTCGTTAGTCGTTCGAGACGGGAAAATTGAGACGGTTATGGTGGGTCAACCGCTGTTGGCGGGGGCCACGATCATCGACCTGAAAGGGGCGACGATCATCCCCGGTCTCGTCGATACGCACTCGCACATCGGGATTTATCCGAAACCATCCGTACCCGCTCACGCCGACGGCAACGAAATGTCCGGCCCCGTCCAACCGGGCATTCGCGCGATTGACGCGATTTGGCCGGACGACCCTGGCATTCGCATGGCGCTGGCGGGTGGGATCACCACGGCGAACATTATGCCAGGATCGGGGAACGTGATCGGTGGGCAAACCTTGTACGTGAAATTGCGTGGCAACACGGTCGAAGACATGCGCGTCACCGGCAAACTCGCGGACGGTGCGGAGGTGCTGGGCGGGTTGAAAATGGCCAACGGCGAAAACCCGAAAGGCTACGGTCGCCTCCGGCAACAAGCCCCGTTCACGCGGATGAAAATTGCCGCCCTGCAACGCGAACAGTTCGTAAAAGCCCGCGAGTACAAGGCGAAGAAGGATGCAAAGGAAAAGTTCGACACCGACCTCGGCATGGAAACGCTGGTCGAAGTCCTGGAACGCAAACGCACGGTCCACTTCCACTGCCACCGGGCTGACGACCTCATCACCGCGATCCGGATTTCGGAAGAGTTCAACTTCGAGTTGGTGCTGCAACACGCAACCGAAGGCTACCGGATTGCGGAGATTCTTGCGAAGAAAAAAATCCCCGTATCGCTGACGCTCATCGACAGTCCCGGCGGCAAAGCCGAGACGATCGGGTTGCTCGAAGAGAATGCCGCCATCCTCGACAAAGCCGGGGTGCCCGTCTGCATCAACACCGACGACTTCATCACCGAAAGCCGCTTCTTGTTGCGAACGGGTTCGCTCGCTTTGCGCGGTGGCATGAGTGAGACCGCAACCCTGAAAGCGTTAACGCTCACGCCCGCGAAAGTGATGCACCTCGATCACCGCGTCGGGTCGTTGGAGAAGGGTAAGGACGCGGATTTCGTCGTGCTATCCGGTGCGCCGTTCTCGGTTTACACGAAGGTTCAACAGACGTGGATCGACGGCAAGAAAGTGTTCGACGCCACCAACGCGGACCAAAAGCCCTACCGCGACGGCGGCTATGCGCTGCCACGCGGCAACAAAGTCCCTACCGTGGATTTCACGAAACCGCTGACCACGATCGAGACGCCTGCTGACATCCCGACGACACGCGAAGCCCTGAAGCCCGGATTGCTGTACATCGTCGCCGGGCGAATTCACACGGGCACTGGCAAGGTGATTGAAAAGGGGGCGATCGTCGTCGAAGACGGCAAAATCAAGGCGATCGGCACCGCCGCCGAGTTAAAACGACCGTTCGGCGCGCAAGTAATTTTGTCGAAGGAAGTCACGCCCGGCCTGATCGACCCTGGCACCGTGGCGGGGTTGTCGGGGGCGTGGAACATCGCAGCGGACCAGGACCAGGACGAACCCAGTGACCCGAATCAGGCCGATTTGCGGGTGATGGACGGCTTCAACCCCACCGAACCGCTCTTCGAGTTTCTGAAGGCCAACGGCGTCACCACGGTTCACACCACCCCCGGTCGGGTGAACGTGATCGCTGGCACCACCGGCGTGTTCCGCTGCCAGGGCGCCACGGCGGAAGCGTCCGCACTGAACACGAGCTTCGCCGTCTGGGTGAACCTCGGCGAGACCCCGAAAGAGGCGTTCAAAGCGAAAGGCCCCGGAACCCGGATGGCCGTCGCGGGGCTGGTCCGTAAGGCGTTCGCGGACGCGCAAACGTACAGCACCAAGCGGAAAGCCGACCCCGAGAAAACGCCGAAGAACCCCAAGTCCGAAGCGTTGCTGCCCGCACTCGAGGGCAAGATGCCCGTCGTGTTTGCGGCACACCGGGCCGACGACATCCGCACCGCGTTGCGCATCGCCGAAGAGTTCAAGTTGAAGCCGATGATTGCACTCGGTTCCGAGGCTTATCTGCTGGTAGACGAATTGGCGAAACAGAAAGTCCCGGTCATCGTCCACCCGACCATGCAACGCCCCAGCAGCAGTATGGAGACGCAGAACACGCTCTTGGGCAATGCTGCTATTTTGAAGGGGAAAGGCGTGCCGGTCGTCATCGGCACCAGCTTTGAAGGGTACGTGCCCAAGATGCGCAACCTGCGGAGCGAAGCGGCCGTCGCCGCCGCCAATGGCCTGGGCCACGCGGGAGCGCTACAAGCCGTCACGTCCGATGCGGCGAAGTTACTCGGCATCGACAAAGACTACGGCAGCCTCGAAGTGGGCAAAGTTGCTGACATCGTGCTGTACGACGGCGACCCGTTCGAGAACGCCACCCACGTGACCCACACCTACATGAACGGCAAAGTCGTCTACGACCGCGCCGAATACTTGAAGCTGCCCTTCGAGCGCCGGGTGTTACCAATGTTGGGCGGTAGTGGCGGCGTCGGGTGCTGTTTGGGTTGGTAAACGCAGAAAGCCCATGAACGATCGTTCAGACCCAAAGCCCATGAACGATCGTTCATGGGCTTTCCCTGTTACGGTAACCCCACACTGTTGCGGCGCCACTTCACCAACTCCTCAGGGTTTTGCTTGGCGTCGAGTGCCTTCCACTCGTTCGCGGCTTGTTGCATCGCTTCGGCGGGCGGTTGTTGCCCCATCGCGGTGCGTCGCACATTGGCTTCGAGTGCGGCCATTAGTGCGGCTTGGTCGGGGGTGCGGACGACCACCGTGGGATTGCTCACATTCAGGGCCACGTAACTTCGCATGGCATCGGCGAAGCGTTGGTGGCGAATCGGGTCGAAGTTGTAAACCAACCACGGGTCGCGGCCTTGGTCAACGTGTTCACGCCGGAACGGACCACTGCCCGTGACGGGATCGTTCAACATCGTGATACTCGTGGTCGGGCTGGCCAGATCGGCTAACAAATCCCACGCGGCATCCTGGTTCGGACTGGCCTGCCGTACCGCCCCGATCAACGTCCGCGAACCTAAATACGGGATGTAGTTCCCGGTTCCCACCGTCTTTTCCGGCTTGCCAGCGGCGTTGAAGTAAGTTCGTGTGCCGGGCATGGCTGCGATTTGAAAGCGACTCGACACGGCACCAGTTGCAGGGTCTTTCGGCAACTGCGCCACTTCCGCGAGTGTCAGCACGGCGATCACCGCTGAACCTGTGTCAATTGCTGCCACGGGGTTATCGACTTCGCCCGGTTTGGACGGCATTCGCAAGGTGTGGGTTTGGTTCAACCACCCCGCCGCCGCCTTGAAACTCGGGCTGTCGATCCGGGGTTGCCACGTTCCACTTTGAAATTGAAAGGCTGGCGTTTGGGCCGATCCGTCATCCTGTTTCTGGTTCGTGTTCGATTCCGAACGTGCCTTGCGGTCGTAACACGCGGCGATCTGATGGAACTGCGTCAAGAGCCGATCCGGTTGATTCGGTACCGGCGGCAGACTCGGTTTGCCATCGGCTTCCGCAAAGTACGTGGCGATTTCGGCGATGTCTTCCCAGGTCGTTGGCGCGTCGAGCGGGCGGCTGTACTTTTTGTTGAACCCGGCACGATGCTTTTCCTCGGCGAAGCGGTCGGCTCGATAGACGACGAGAAATCCGTCGCCGAAAAGGGGAAGGCCCTGGACATCGCTTCCCCAAGCGGGTAACGTGTCGCGGTAGATTTCCACAATGCGGGCACGCTGGAGAGGATGGTTATTCGCTTTCAGGGGAGCCGGCACAGCAACGAGTTCGGCTTTGACCGCAAGACCGCCAAGCTCATTGGCGTGGACCACGATCAGATCGGCTTGGGGAACGTCTTGCGGTGCCTTCGACTCAACCCGCCCTGACTCGATTCGCACTGAAGCGCCCGTTTTCCCCGCCCAACTGGATGAGCGGTCGGTCAATTGGCGCACAAAGTGCGGATCAGAACAGGCCACGACGAGTTTGACACTGGCAAACGGCTTGGTGGACACGCTAGGAGCGGTGGGCGGTGTCCCGCTGGGGCATCCGGTAAGAGGCAAAAGTAGCACGACTGACAACACCCGACAGGCTTGAATTGCCCAGTGTTGGTGACGGATACCGGAAAGATTTGAACAGGGGCGTTGCATAAGGGATGCTCATTTGTGTAGAATTCAAGTACGTCGCCCGGTAACATTTGGCCAAAAACAACAGCTACCAATCGTCGCAAATTGGCAGCAACGACTGATCGCATGGTGGCCACTTTTCCGACTCGTTGTCTGTGGCATGTTGGCTTTGTTTCTGTGTTGTGGACCAGTTCACTTTCTCACTTTTGTAGAAAGCGGCAACCTGCGTCCGGAGGCGCTCGCATCCATGAAAATAACCTTAGTCGTGGCATCTGGTGCCAACGAGGGACGGGAAATCGTCGTCCCCGGTACCCAGTTTATCATTGGCCGGGATGAAGGTTGTCATCTTCGACCCGCCAGCCCGGCGATCAGCAAAAAACATTGTGCCATCTTCGTCCGCGAAGGCAAAGTCTACGTCCGGGACTTGGGCAGCACCAACGGGACCCACTTGAACGACCAACAAGTTGACGGGGACTGTGCCGTCAATCCGGACGACCGCCTCAAAGTCGGCCCGTTAGACTTTGTCGTCAAGATCACAGGGCTATCGAAGACGGATATCACCGCAGCCCCTGATGCCCAGACCGCCGTGAGTCCCGCTCTGAAGGCACTCACTTCCACACCGGCTGCTGGCCAACAACCTGTCCCGGCCGAGGCGAAGAAATCCGGTTCGGCAACGATCCCAGTTAGTGCGACCAAAAAAGACAAGCCTGCGGCATCGAAAGTTTCCGATGACGACCCCGACCACATTGCCGCGATGCTTCTCGGCATGGGCGATGAGGAAGATGGCACCGATCCCCTCGTGCCCGAAGGCAGCACCATCATGCAGATGCCGGCGCTGGATGCACAAGGCAACCCGATTCCCCCCAAGCCGGAAGACAAGAACAAAATTCCGTCGCAGGCGGACTCCTCATCGGCGGCCCGCGACCTGCTGTCCCGTTACACCAAACGACCCCGGTAACGGTCTCACGTGAAGTCGCACTCTCTGCGGAGGCTCTTGGCAACTGTCGAGAGCCTCCGTCATTTCTGGAGTGGATACTGCATCCTGATACGGAGTTCCCGGTGAGCGAGTTCGGTCTGCCGACAAGTTGGACCACGCAGACGCTCCCGGCGATCCGCCGCGCGCTGCTGAATTGGTTCGACAAATCGCACCGACCGCTGCCGTGGCGTCTCAACCGCGACCCCTATTCCATTTGGGTCAGCGAAGTGATGTTACAGCAAACCACGGTGACCGCTGTCATCGCCTATTTCGATCGCTTTCTGACCGCATTTCCCACGGTTCACACCTTGGCCGAAGCGGACGAACAAGACGTGCTGAAGCTGTGGCAAGGGCTGGGCTATTACCGGCGTGCCCGCCACCTTCATCAAGCCGCGAAACGACTGAGTGTCGAGTACCCCGACGCACTACCCAACGACCCGGCTGTGTGGGCCGACTTGCCGGGCGTGGGGCGATACATTCTCGGCGCGGTGTTGTCTCAGGCGTTCGACGCCAAGTTGCCGATCGTCGAAGCGAACAGTCTACGTGTTCTCAGTCGGTGGTTCGGAAGCGCCCTTGATCCGCGTGAAGGTGACGGCAAGAAATGGGTCTGGCAGGCAGCAGAAAAGGTGCTACCCGCCAAACGAGTGGGCGATTTCAACCAGGCCGTGATGGAACTCGGCGCACTCATTTGCACACCTGTGGAACCCAAGTGCGCAATCTGCCCGGTCGCAAAATGGTGTGAAGCGAACCGACTCGGTACGCAACCCACAATCCCACCGAAGCCGAA
>JANLRE010000908.1:0-5677 GCA_031368205.1 Fimbriiglobus sp.
CCTTCAGCGACGTGGCCGAGATTCGCCAATCGTACACCACCAACCGCAATTCGCTCCGCAACGCCATTAACGCGATTCAACCAACGCAGCGTCCGACCAAGATCGACGAGGCGCTCAGCTTGGCGGCCAGTTTGGCGAACCCCGCACGCTCCACGGAGAACGAAGCGGCTGCCCCCGCGAACCCGGAGCCGGGCAAGGAACGCACCTACGTCGGAGTCGAAGGGATGCAGGCGGACGTTCACCTTTATTCCGATGGCAAGTTCCCGCCGGTGCCCGACTTCGCCTTGGCGAACTTGAACCTGACGTACCACATACCACCCACGCCGCCGGACCCGGAAGAGAAGGGCGCATCCAACAACGTCGCCATCCTGCGGTTCGACGCGGAGCGCGACCCCGAAGACCCGACGCGCGTGATTGCCCGCGCGATTTTGCGGAACTATAAACCGACCGATGCGGACGTGAAAGCTCGCCTCGAAGTGCTGGAAGGGGGCACGCGGTTGATTGCTAGCTACGACGACGACGACACGAAACGGGACAAACGCCGCAAGCCCCTCCCCGCGCGATCCGAGAAACCGGACCTCGTGTTCACGCTCCCGGATTTGCCGGAGAACACTGACATTGTGCTGCGGTTGAAGCTCGAAAACGCCAACGATGCGTTCGTGTTAGACGACGAAGCGTGGGTCGTTCTCGGCGTGATTCGCAAAGCGCGAGTGTTGGTCGTCGGTCCCGAGAACCGCCCGCTGCGATACTTCCTCGATTCCGAAAGCACCAAGAAAATCTGCGAGGTGGCGTACCTGTCCGCGAGCGTGTTGAACAGCCCGGACCCCAAGGAATACCTCGGCCCGGCCCGCGACGGCAAGTACGACCTCATCATCTACGATCGTTGTTCACCGGACTCCGCCGACACCATGCCGACGGCCAACACCCTGTTCATCGGTAGCGTGCCGCCGCCGTTCGTGCTGGCCACGAACGCCAAGGGGAAAGGGGCCAACGTCGCCGAAGCGGTCACGGGTCCGAGTGTGCGCGGCTGGCAGAGCCGACACCCGGTGATGCGAAACTTGCAAGCCCTGGATGAAGTCGATGTGGCGGAAGCGTTCAAGCTTCCGGAACTGCCGCCGCGAACCCAACGACTCATCGAAGGCACGCAGAACCTCGTGCTGCTCGCGGCGATTCCACGCCAAGCGTTTACGGACCTCGTTATGACCTTCCCGATTCTGACCAACGACGGCAAATGGAACACGAACTGGCCGCTCAAAGTCAGCTTCCCGTTGTTCATGCGGAACGTCGTGATGTACCTCGGCAACGTCCGTGACGCGGGGACGGAAGACGCGATCAAACCCGGTCAGGTGAAACCGCTCCGCCTCGGTGGCATCAGCGAACTTCGGGTGACGAAACCGGACGGCGAGACGATCAAACTCGAACGCGGTTCGCGGCCCGATTTCATCGTCACGAACACGGACAAACTCGGCATCTACATCGTGCGCTGGACCGACCCCGCTAGCCGGAATGAACAAACCCGCCGCTTCGCGGTCAACCTGTTCGACGCGCTCGAAAGCGACCTGTCCGTGATGAAGGAAATCAAAATCGGCAACGCCACGATCCAAGCCGATGCCCCGCGCAAACAACCCCGCGACCTGTGGAAATTCCCAGTGCTACTCGGGCTGTTGGTATTGGTACTCGAATGGTGGGTCTACAACCGCCGCGTGCAGATTTAATCCAAGAGCCGTTTTCAAGATTCGCCTTGAAACCGGGGTCGAAAACTCTTTATTACCGATCGGGTTGCCGAATGGCGGTCGGAGTTCGTGATGCCGAAGTTTTTGCGGACACGGTTGTCCGCGATGATGTTTCTTTTCTACTTTGCACTCGGCTCGTGGGCGGTCACGCTGTCCACGTATCTCATGTCCGCCCCCAGTCTGGGCGGGCTGAATTTCACCACCGCCGAAGTCGGTTGGATCTACTCGACGTTCGCCTTCGGCGGCATGGCCGCGCCGCTGGTTATCGGCTTACTGGCCGACCGGCTGTTTCGCGCCGAACGGGTACTTGGCGTTTCAAGCCTGGGCTGTGCGGTGATGCTCACGGTTGCTGGGTGGTGGTGCGACGCGAACTTCGCGCGGATTACGGAAGTCTTTCATACGGTTCAAGCTACCGTGCCGGTTGATTCGATCAACGACGACCCGATGTTGCGTCAAGTCGTGGCGGATGTTTTCTGGCCGCTGTTCGGGATGATGCTGGTCTATTCGTTTTGTTTGCAACTCGGCCTGACGTTGACGACCGTGATTACGCTGCGCAATTTGCACGACCCCGGCCGTGGGTTTAGCCGGATGCGAATGTGGGGCACCATCGGCTGGATCGTCACCGGCAACGTGGTCGGCATTCTCCTGGTCCCCGTGTCGCCGCAACCGCTGTACCTTGCGGCGCTGGCGTCCGGCTTGTTGGGCATTTACGCCTTCACGCTCCCGGCCACACGACCGAAGGGCTTCGGCAAATCCGTGGCGCAAATTCTCGGCCTACCCGCACTGAAGCTGTTCAAAGATCGGTCGTTCGGCATCTTCGTCGGCGTCGCGTTTATGTCCACGGCGATGAACCAGTTTTACGGCCTGTACGCGCACCGCTACCTCACCGATCTGGGCGTCCCGAAGCCTGAACAGGTGTTGACGCTGGGGCAAGTCTGTGAGGTGGTGTGCATGTTTCTCATCCCGTTACTCCACCCGAAAAAGCACCTGAAGACGATGATGCTCGTCGGCCTCGCCGGGTGGGTGGTCCGTGGGTTCGCGCTGACCTACGGCAGCGTGCCGATCGTCCTGATGTTCGGCGTGCCGATGCACGGCTGGAGTTATGCCTTCTTCTTCGTCGTCGCCGCCACCTACCTCGACCGCGAAGCCCCGCCCCACCTGCGCGCCAGTGCGCAGGGCATCATCTCGTTCGTGTCCAGCGGGTTCGGCAACTGGATCGGCAATACGTTCGCCGGGTACATTGTCGAACAGCACAAAGTCGGCAACAGTTTCGACTGGCAACCGATCTGGTTCGTGCCGCTTTTGGGCTGCTCGATCAGTCTGCTAATCTTCTTCTTGTTCTTCCAACCGCCACCCGACAAAATACCCAGTAAAGCCCATTGATGATCATCAATGGGCGTTCCGAGACTCTCATGGCCAAGTTCTTCAAATACAAATCGGTCGCCGACCTGGAAGCCGAGAATGCTCGCCTCGGGTTGGACCTGCGGTACAGCGACGACTTCGCCCCGTTGTTCACGCCCACGCAAGTCGGCTCGCGGACGGTCGGCAACCGCTGGTGCATCCACCCGATGGAGGGGTGCGACGGCAACCTTGATGGCACGCCGGGGGAATTGACGTTTCGCCGCTACAACCGCTTCGGGGATGGCGGCGCGAAAATCATCTGGGGCGAAGCGTGTGCGGTCACGGAAGAAGCCCGTGCGAACCCGCGCCAAATCTGGCTGAACGCGGAAACCAAACCCAAGTTTGCGCGGCTGGTGCGGGAATGCCGCCACGCGCACCGGGGTGCAAACGGGGACGATGCGGACTTGCTGTTCGGCATTCAGCTCACGCACTCCGGGCGCTACTGCTACCGTCGCCCGGTGATCGCCACCCACGACCCGTTGCTCGATCCACGCACCGTGGTGAATAAATCAACGGGCGCGAAAGTGACGCCCGATTATCCGCTGATTACCGACGACGAATTGAAGCACCTCGTGGACGATTACGTGGCCACCGCGAAGCTGGCCGCCGAGGTCGGGTTCGACTTCGTGGACGTGAAACAATGCCACCGCTACTTGCTCAACGAACTGCTCGGCGTGACGAACCGCCCCGGTCCGTATGGTGGCAGTTTCGAGAATCGGACGCGGTTGACCCGCGAGATTTTCCAGGCGATTCAGGCGGCGTTGCCGGACATGATTCTGACGACGCGGATGAACGGCTTCGACGGCATCCCGTTCCACAAAGCGGATAACGACGACGGCGCCCCGGATGATTATGACGGTGCGCCGATCGGCTGGGGACTATCCGCCGCCGACCCGCTGACGCCGGACCTCACGGAGCCGATTCGTTGGGTGCAAGCGATGCACAAACTCGGCGTGAAGATGGTGAACATCGCGCTCGGCAACCCCTACGCCCAGCCGCACTTTGGCCGACCGTTTGAATACCCGCCGCCCGATGGTTACGAATCCCCGGAACACCCGCTGATCGGTGTGAACCGACACTTCCAAATCGCCGGTGCGATCCAAGCGGCGAACCCAGGACTGCCGATTGTCGGGACGGGTTACAGTTATTTGCAAGAGTTTATGCCCCACGCCGGTGCTGCAAATGTGCGCGATGGCCGGATCACGTTCGTCGGCGTCGGTCGGGCGTCACTCGCGCAACCGGATTGGGTGCGGCAACTGAAAGACCACGGCAAACTCGACCGCAAGCGAGTCTGCCGCACCTTCAGTTATTGCACCGCCCTGATGCGGGCGAAAGACCACCCCCTCGGCCAATACCCGACCGGCTGCCCGCCGTTCGACAAAGAAGCCTACGGCGACATCTGGAAAGAAGTCCAACAACTGCAACTGCGTAACCGCACAGTCAATTGAAACGCGAACCAGTTTCCAATGAATAATACCCCGCAGACTATTGATCGACTTTGGGACCGTGGGGTGTCGTGCCCATTTGATGAGGTGATTGACGTTCGGTCGCCCGGCGAGTTCGCGGAGGACCACATCGTCGGGGCCATCAACTTGCCGGTGTTAAGTGATGCGGAGCGTGTTGAAGTTGGCACGATCAATCGGCAAGTGAATGCGTTCACCGCACGCAAAGTTGGGGCGGCGATGGTGTCGCAGAACATCGGGCGGCATCTTCAGGCCCACTTCGCGGACAAGGCCAAAGACTACCGCCCGTTGGTGTACTGCTGGCGTGGCGGTCAGCGGTCGGCGAGCATCGCCACGGTGCTGTCGCAAATCGGCTGGCGGGTCACGGTTCTTCAGGGCGGGTACAAGACGTATCGCGCGCATGTTCAACGGGAATTGGAATCGCTGCCGTCGCTGTTTCGCTACCAGATCGTTGCCGGCGCCACGGGGACCGGCAAGACGCAGGTGCTGTACGCCTTGGCCGCGCGGGGCGCTCAGGTGCTGGACCTCGAAGGACTCGCCAATCATCGCGGGTCAATTCTCGGCAACCGGGGGCCGCAGCCGTCGCAGAAGTATTTTGAGACGCAACTGTTCGCAACACTTGAGGGATTCGATCCCACCAAGCCGGTGTGGGTGGAGTCCGAAAGTAACCGCATCGGCAATCTGTACCTGCCGGTCGGGTTGTGGAGGTCGATGCAAGCGGCGGCAGGAACGAGGATCCAGATGCCGATCGCGGGGCGGGTGCAACACTTGCTGGCGGAGTACACGCACTTCGTCGCGGACGGCTCGTTGTTGAAACAGAAACTCCGGCAACTCACGACCCGTGTGGGGCCACGGCAGGTTCTGCGTTGGGAAGCCCAGATTGACGCCGGCGAGTGGGAACCGTTCGTCGCGTCCCTGTTAGAAGTGCATTACGACCCCGGCTATGCCACGTCCACGAAGCGCTGTTTCCCGAATGTGACGCGAACAGTTGAGATGTCCGATACGTCAGACGCGACAATTGGCGAAATGGTCGATGCGTTGATGAATGGTCAGGATTTGTAGGTCGTGGTCAAGCTTCGA
>JANLRE010000909.1:0-4015 GCA_031368205.1 Fimbriiglobus sp.
CAGCTTCAAATGAGGGCCCTGACCCAAATACAACCAAATTTCCCGGAAAATACGAAGCCTGTGTCTGTGTCGCCGCTTTTGATGAGCAACTGAACATCGCCGATTTCAGTTCACGGGGTCCAGAAGTGGATGTGGCGGCTCCGGGTGTGAGAATCATCAGCCTGTTCCCCGGTGGTCAAGTTGCGGTACTGAGTGGGACGAGCATGGCGACACCCTACGTCGCAGGAGTGGCAGCGCTGTACGTGTCGGCTTGTAAGAAGGCCGGGAAAACGCCGACACCAACGGAGTTCCGCACGATTCTGGAAGCGTCCAGTCTTTCCAACGCCCCTCCTCCGCGACCGAACCCGAACTCCGGTTTCGGTCGTATCCAAGCTGACAAGTTTGTCGATTTCGTCACAATCATCCCTCCAGTCACTGGTGAATTCACTTTCACGGAATCGGACTTCACCGCCGCGGGGTTGCTAAAATTTCAGAAGACTGGGTTAACGAAGCTCAGCCTGACGCTGAAGGGGACGCAGACCCAATCGCCACCACCCGATGTAGTGACGCCGGCCTCGAAGCATGGCTCCGACGGTCAACCGGCAGCCGGAAAAAATGACGGCACTGCTAAACCGGCGGCCAAGGTTCCGGTATAGGATGCAGATGGGAACGACACACCTGTCGGTGTAGCGTTCCCCTTCACTTGTCTATCGAAATCAGAATTGGGTGACCCATGTTTTCAACATTCGCCATCGTCGCTTCAGTGGTTGGGATGGCAGTCTGCGTCACTGCGAATGCGGATGACCCGAAGCCGCAGTTGGTGCCGGTCATTGAAGATGTGAAGTACACGGTTCAAAGAATCAACCCACCCGTCCTGATCGTTAAGGTTATTGGGCAAGTCCGGACACTCGGGTATTCCAAGCCGACTCTCACCCGAACACTGTCCGTCACGCCGCCCCAAGATGGCGTTCAGGATTACCAATTCACCGCGATTCCGCCTACTGGGATTGCCGGCCAAGCACTCGCAGAAGTTCACGCCGAGGATGCGTGGTCGGACTTCGAGAAAGCAGCACCGTGGCTGAAAGGCGTCCGGATTCGCGGCAACGGAGCTGGCGTCAAACTCATTTGGATCAAAGCCGATGTCACCGTGCCGTTGGCAGCGATGACTGGTAAAGCGACGGTCGGTCAGGTTGTGGAAATTCAAGTCAATCAAGCCACCGCAAAGCCAGTCCCGACCGATGTGGTCATTACGGTAGGTGGTCAGGTCGTGCCAGCCAGCCAATACTCACACGCCACTTCGGGGGATGCGACCAACGCGACGTATTCGTTCCGATTCCTCGTAACGACAAAAGGCAACCAAAAAATCACCATCAGTTGCGCTCTCGGCAAGTCCAAAATCGAACGCACTGTCGAGTTGAGTGTGATGGAATGAACGATCCGTCACGTCCGATATTCATACGTCCCGGACATGCCGACGTTTTCTTCGACTTCGACGCGCATCCGGTCGGGGGTGAAGTGGTGTTCGCGTTTCAAGCTTTCCAGCAAGCGGCCCGCGATGTACTGGGCGAGCAACTCGGCGGTGGTGTTTTCGATGGGGAGTAGGATGCAGTTGTCGCGGGGGAACAGCCATTCGCGGTCGTTGTAGGTGACGTGAACTTTTTCGGGCGACGCATCGACGTGGATGATCGCGTTTTTGGTGGCGAGCAACATGTGGTGGTCCAACTCGTCCGTGATCGCTTTGGCGTGCCGCTTCAAGGCGATGAAATCGAAGACGCAAGAGTCTTGATCGAGCGGGCCGACGACTTCGATTGCCGCGCGGTAGTTGTGGCCGTGCAGCTTCTCGCACTGGTGCCCGGCGTAGCTGATGAAGTGACCGCAACTGAACACGAGGTGGTCTTTGCCGATGCGGATTTGGAAGGTTTCAGTTGCCATAATTACAGCCAATCGGGGACGGTCCAACGGAACGGGTCACTCGGCTTCACCTTATTCTGCCACAGGGCATCGAACAGGCACGCGGTCACCAGATCGGCGGTCGTGCCGGGGTTGAGCTTGTTGCCATCGGAGCGGAGGTAGCGGTCGAGTGCCACGCCTGCCGCACGGCCTGCGGGTGTTTCAAGGCCGCCTAATTTTTGAACCGTGACAACCCGTTGTCGCACGTCTTCCGCAACCGCAGGGCCGTTCTTGCGGGCGATGAGCGAATCGGGAAACTCGGCCATCCATCGCAACTGGCAATCAATCACCGCCGCTTCGATGCACCCGAACTTCGCAACCGCGGCCAAGAACGCGGGGACGCCAAAGTTGAACACGTCCGCGAAGCCGTTGGCGTACTGTCTGGCGATGAGATCACGATCCGCCGCCAACTTCATCGCTTCGACCAGGGAAACTGTGGGTGGCTCTCGCACATCTTGTTCCGGCGCATCCCCCAACCCACCCGGCGACGCCAGACGAATCGCATCATAAACTCGTTGTGTATCTTCCACCGTTAAATTGCGCAGTGGCCAGTCAACATCTGGCCAAGTCAGTGGGACCAGTAGCAGAATGATCCCGAGGTTCGTGTTCCGTGTCGTGACCTCTTTCGTGGCATCGACGCATTTGTAAACCAACTCGCCAAACGATAAATTCAGATGCTTGCGAAATACTGACGCAACCGCCGCCGCACTGAGGGCAAAATCGAGGTGTGTCATGTCCGCGAAGTCCGCTTTCGGATGGACGTTGCCGATCTTCCGTGCGGAAACTTCCCATAAACAAGCGGTTTGAACTTGCAGCGCAAGGTGGTCATCGGTCACGACTGATACTCCAGCGTCAAATACCCCACCACCAATTTCGCTACGTCAAGACCGCACGCAACTCCAAGTGCCCGCCAACCCGGTACAGCATTGACTTCGATCACGTACCACTCGCCGTTGGGGCCGGGAAGTAGATCGACGCCCGCGATGATGGCGCCCACGGCAGAGGCCGCGTTGCGGGCGAGTGCATCTTGAGCGGGTGTTAGTTCCATTGGCGTGCCCGTGCCGCCTTGGGAAACATTGGTCCGCCAATCGCCGTTCGCCGTGCGACGCATCGCGCCAACAACTTGGCCGCCGATCACGAACGCCCGCACGTCCCAGCCGGGATGCTGGATAAATTGTTGTAGGTAAATCACGCCGCCGGTTTGCTCGATTGCGCGAAATGTCCGCCACGCCAAGTCCGGATCACTCACCCGCACCATCCCCCGCCCCTCGGCACCGAAGAGGGGCTTCACCACGACATCCCCGCCGAGTTCCGCGAACGCATTTTGCGCATCACACGCCGTTTGGCACACCGCCGTTGACGGCGTCCGAATGCCCGCTGATTCCAGCCGCGCCGACGTGAGGTACTTATCGACACACACTTCGACCGCACGCGGCGGGTTCACCACGAGCTTGCCACGCGCTTGAAGTTCATGCAGCAAGTCCATGCGAAAGACGACTTGCTCCAGCGACCCCGCCGGCATCGTCCGCACGATGAACGCATCCGATTCCAGAAGCGAATTCCGACCCATCGCCACGGTCGCCGAGAGTTGCCGAAAGTCGAACGCCGTCGCGTGATGCCCCAACGCCGCCGCCGCCCGCAACAGGTCTTGCACGTGCCAACCCGTCCCACCGGAGAGAATCGCAATTTGCATGACCAGGACTCATGATGACGGGGTCGAATTGGTCTAAACCACAAAGCGATCTAAAATCCGTGGTCGATCCGGTTGAATACGCCGAAAGTTGTTCGTGTCAGTTGAGAGCAACGGCATGCCCGAATCCGAATGAACGTGTGCAAAATTACTCGAACCCTAAATCAAGCCCTACCAACCCAACAAAGGATCACCCCATGTCACAAGTTCGTTGTACGTCAATCGGGCGTGGTCTTCGAGAATCCGAAATCGTGGCTAATGTTGTTGATGCTAAGGAACCGCGCCAAAATCAGTTACCGAATTCTGAGCGCAATCCTGGGGGTGGGTTTCGTAGGGGTCTGGCAAAATTTTCGGGCGGGTGGATTCTCATGGTTTTCGGGCCTGAAAGGCACGTTC
>JANLRE010000910.1:0-1681 GCA_031368205.1 Fimbriiglobus sp.
GGAACCTCACTTGCGCGGCGGCCGGCCAACCGGCGGTGTCACGGGACCAGACCTCTTCCCGCTCGCCGTCGAAGCGTTCCGCAAGATTCTCCGCGATTGTGGCGCGAAAGAAGGCTGATTGGTTTGGTCTCGGTAAACTGATTTCATGATGACTGCACACCTCCGAATCAACGACGCGGCGACCGGGCAACCGACGCCGGTCCGCCTCCGCATCACCGGCCCAAACGGTGAATACTTCGCACCGTTCGGGCGGTTGGCCGAGTTTGCCACGGGCAAGAACGAAGACGTCGGTAGCAACCTCTGGTTGAACCGCGAACGCTGGTGTTCGATTGATGGCGCCTGCGAAATCCAACTCCCCAGCGGTGTGTCGCTCCGCATTCAAGCCTTAAAAGGGCCGGAATTTACTCTACTCGATGAAACCGTCACCCTCGGACCGGGGCAGATGGCGTTGCGCTTCGCAGTGGCGCGCTGGTCCAACATCCGCGAGCAAGGCTGGTACCCCGGCGACACGCGCGTCCACTTCACCACGCCCCACACGGCGGCACTTGATGCAGCAGCGGAAGACGTAGCGGTTGTGAATCTGCTTGCTTGCGAACAACGCATCCCCGGACTGGATGGCCACACTTACCCCACACACACAAACCTGACCGCGTTCAGTGGCCAAAGCCTCGCATTACAGACACCCGCCACACTTGTTGCCGTCAACACGCTGAACATCCACCCGGTGCTTGGTCGGGTTGCCTTGTTGCATTCGCATCGTGTCGTGTACCCGCTGAGCTTCGGCGGTGCGGATCATGCCGATGATTGGTCCGTGTCCGATTGGTGCGACCAGTGCCACCGTAAGAACGGCCTGACGGTGTGGGTGGACCCCTTTGAACCCGAGGCCGGCATTCTGGGCGGCGAAGCCCTTGTGGCGTTAATCAACGGGAAAATTGATGCGATCGAGTACGACGGCCACGCCCGCAAGCAACCGCTGATTCCGTGGTGGTATCGGCTGCTCAACACCGGCTTCGTGGTGCCTCTCGTGGCGGGTAGTGGCAAAGATCGCAACACGATTGCACTCGGTAGCCCGCGAACTTATGCGTACGTTCCTAACGAAGCGCTCAGTTACGCAACCTGGATCAACGCGGTTCGTGCGGGGCGCTGTTTTGTCACCAACGGGCCGATGCTGAAGTTCCACGTGGGTGAAGCGCAACTCGGTGATCGCATCAATGTGTCGAACCCCGGACAGTCGTTGAAAATCCGAGCGTCGGCGGAAAGCCTGTTCCGGTTCGACAAACTCGAAGTCGTGGCCAATGGCGAAGTCATCGCAACTGCACCAAGTGTAGAACGGGCGGGCCGGTGGCACACGGCACTGGAACTGGATTACGCCGCCGTGCAATCGGGTTGGCTTGCGGCTCGTTGCTCGGGGCCGGCCGGGTTACTCGCACCCAAGCAACCCCTCTTTGCGCACACGTCTCCGGTTTACGTGACTGTTGCAAATCGACCCCAGGCACTTCGCCCGTTGCCCGTTCAGTTGTTGCGTCAAGCAGTGGAAGCCACGCGAAATTGGATCGACGAACACGGACGGTTTGCCGACGAAAAAGCCAACGCCAAACTGTTACGGTATTGTGACGAAGCCGTAGGCAAACTTGATGTGGCAAATATCGGATGATCGAAATCAAAAGTCGCACTAACAGAC
>JANLRE010000936.1:0-3451 GCA_031368205.1 Fimbriiglobus sp.
TTCATGTCGTACTGCCAGAACTTTTTACCCGTCTTGGCGTCCAGGCAGTGGATGAAGCCTTGTAGCTCAGTGATGTACAGGATGTCGTCAACGATCGCCGCCGTGCTCATCGTGCGTCCGAAGGTGAAGTCGCGCGGGACGAACTTCCGGGCGTCGGCACCGCCGTAGTGCCACACGAGACCACTGGTGGCATTCTTGGGGTCTTTCGCATCGAACGCCGTGTCCTTCGGGCTGATGTCTTGGTTGTCCTTCGTAGCCTTGCTCGGGTCGATGCACCAGAAGTGGCCGACGCCGGAGAAATGCTCCGGGTCTTGGCCGACGCCGATGTAGACCTTGTTGTCGTACACCACGGGTGTGCCGATGAAGTCGTTCTTGGTGCCGGTGCCGCCGAGTTCGTACTTCGAGTCTTTCGGATTGCAATCGAACGACCACAGCAGTTCGCCGGTCTCGGGTGTGAAGCCACGCAGGTAGCCGTCGCCGCCGGGGAAGATCACTTGCTTGACGCCTTTGATCTCGGCGTAGCTCGGGTTCGACCACTGGCCGTGCATGATGTTTTTGCCCGGATCGGATCGCTTCCACAGCACCTTTCCGGAGTTCTTATCCAGGGCTAGGAAGCTCGGTGCTTGCGGTGCGGGGATGTTAATGTGCCCTTCATCGACGCCGTTGGCCGTGGACAGGAACAGGATGTCGCCCACGATCAACGGGCTACCGGCGGCCATGTTGTGCGGGAACACGCCGAGCGTGCCGATCATGTCCAGTTCCCAAATGATGTCCGCATCGGTCGCGGTCTTGTACTTCTCCGTCTGAATGCCCTGGTTGCCGTCCGCCATGCCGTTCACGTCCGCACAGACCACTGTGCAGCGGTTAGTGATGTAATAAACGCGGTTGCCTTCCACGAGTGGCGTGGAGCAAAGCCCTTCCTTCGGCCAATCGTTGACCGGGCCGGACGGCAGCTTGTCGTGAACGGCTTGCCACAGGAACTTGCCGGTGGCTTCTTCAAAGCACATTAGGATGCCCATGTCAATGACTTCTTCATCGCCGTCCTTGTTCTTCTTCTTGTCGCGTGGGTTGCGAGGTTGGTCGTTGTTGGTCCCGACGAAAATCTTCCCACCCGCAATCGTCGGACCGCCATACGCCCGGCTACCCAGTGGTGCTTTCCACTTGACGACCGCATCGGCTCCCTTGGCGACCTTGCCGTCTTCCATTTGCGGCATGACTTGAACGGGGGCAAATTTCTCGTGCAGGATCACCATGTTGTGAGATGGCGAGCCGCCGAACATGGCGTGTTCGGGTGTGGTACTCTTCACCTTGGGTGCCGCATCATCGGCGTGCAGTGACACCGCGATGACAGTGGCGAGCACGACACTCCCGATCACGATTCGCCGGAGTGTAACAAACTGAAGCATGGGTTCGGTTCCTGGTAGTGGGAAAGTTCGTGTTTGGGTTCACTGTGGGTTAGGTCAATTTTACTGGCGACTAGGTTTTCGGCCCTGAAGGGGCCGTTCTGTCAGCCCAGGGCCATGCCCTGGGGTTGGGCGGGGATCACGTTTTCGGACCTGTCTCGACCGCTCATACCCACTGATGGCATCCTCATCAACCGTCGCATTGGAGTTCCCAGGGCATGGCCCTGGGCTGACAGAACGGCCCCTTCAGGGCCGAAAACCAATGTCGTTACTTATTCGGCGTAATCGCGACGTTGTCGTAGAAGATTTCGGACCCGGCTGCGGCGTCGGTCACGTTGGAAACGTAGCCGTACAGGGCGGCGGCGCCTTCCCGGTTGGGGCTGGGGTCTTCGTAGGTCACGAGCCACTCGGCGGGTTCGGTTTGGCCTTTCTTCCAGAACTTCGCCTTCACGATCGCCGTCTTTTCACGCTGCTCCACGGTCAACTTACTGCTGTACCACACCGACGGTTGCCAGTCGAACTCGATGGCTTTGTTAATGCGGGGTTTCGCTTCCCAGGACGTGACTCGCACCTGTCGTTTGCCGTTCGCGGAGTCGGGCTTGCCGTCCACGATCAGCGTGTACCGGCTGTTCACGATGCCCATGTCCGGCAGTTTCCCGGCCACAAGTGTGCCCATCAAATCGGCTTGGATCGTGTAGTTGGCCGCGTCGGGTGACGTGATGTAAGCGTTGGCTCGTGCGATCGGCGGGCGGCTGTCGTTGTTCACTTTGGCCAGTACTTTGTTGCCGTCCTTGCCCGCAACGAAGAACTTCCCTTGCGTGTTCAACCAACCGCCCGGCGCCGCGCCGACAGGCACTTTTTCAAAGTCGTCTTTGTAAGGAATCTGGGCGACCACCCGAATTCGAGCGGACGCTTTCAGTTCGCCGAACTTGGCTTCTAGGGTGCCCTGCTGCCGGGGGAGTTTCGCAATCGTGAGCATCGCTTTCGCACCGTCCGCTTTCACTTCGGCATTCAGTGCCGGGGGTTGTGCGGCCCCTTTCGGTGCGGTCGGAGGGAGGGCGGGTTGCGGGAGTGTGAACGTGACTTTGGCATCGGCGGGGGCCTTCACTTCGCGCCCGTTAGCGTCGAGGAATTTCACTTCAAACTTCGCTTCGGCACCGGGTTTCGTGGCGAGGTCGGTGGGGGAAATGCGGATGGCAACCGGGGCGGCATCGGCGTTCAGCGCCGGTTCGGCGGAAGGAGTAACGTCGATTTTTGACGACGATGCTCCCTTGGCGTCCCCGACGCAGTACAGTTGATCCTGCGTGAGGAAGTACAGTTTGTTGTTGACCGCGATCGGCGTGCCGTGGGTCTCCACGAACCCCGCGCCCTTTTCTTTGCGGAACGCGATCGGGTCGAGTTCTTCCGGTTCTTTGTCACCGTTCAATTTGAAGATGGCGAGCTTCGCGTTCACGTCGAAGATGTACAGCTTGCCGTCCGCGATGAGTGGTGCGCCACGGGAAACGGTGCCGTACTTTTGCCGCCAGAGTATTTTGCCGGTCTTCGCCTGGAAGCAGACTAACTCGGAGGCATCATCGGGTACATATAGCCTGCCATCGGCCAACGCCGGTGAAGCCAGACCGAATCGCTTGGAGAGTTTCCTGTTTTCCCACACCAGTGCGGGCTTCTTGGTCTTGGGATCGACTTTGCCAGCATCCAGGCACACCACGCGACCAATCGCACCGCCTTCGGGGTTTTCTTCGCCGTGGCACGCGAACACCAAGTTGCCATCCACGACGATCGAAGGGTTCACAACACCCGCGCTGAAGTGATGGCTCCAAACCCGCTCGCCGGTGCGAACCTTCATCGCGTGAACGCAGCCGTCCGCACCGCCGGTAATCAGGATCCGTTGCCCGTTGATCGTGGTCACGACGGGGTTCGAGTAGTACGTCCCCTTAAACGAGACTGCCGGGTTCTTCAGGTCGTCGGTCGGCGATGACCACCACACCACTTCGCCGGTCTTGGCATCATTTGCGACGTAGCGGTTGTTGCCGCGCGCTTGATCACCC
>JANLRE010000953.1:0-2415 GCA_031368205.1 Fimbriiglobus sp.
CGGCGAAGCCCTGCCCACGCCGGACGACGTGATCGAGAAGTTTTCGGGCCTGAGGAAGTACGATAGCAAGGAGCAGATGAGTAAAATTGAGGCGTTGATTTCCGGCGAAAAGGCCGGCGCGTTCGACAAGAACAACATGACCCCCGCGTTCTTCATCAAGTCGAGCGGGTATGACAAAGAGTGCAACGAACGCGGCAAAGCAGTCGTCGATACGGAGCGGGAGACCGAACGGCTTGCGCTGATTGCGTGGTGCAACCTCGACGCAGCGGCACGCAAAACCGCGTATGACACGGACAAACTCACGCTCCCCACAAAGCTTGCGGGTCAACCGATCACGGAAGAGTTTTTCGATCAAGAATCGAAGACGGTTGCCATCAAGACGCTCTTCGACGCCCGGTGCGGCAGGTGCCACAACGCCGATAAAAAACCCGTGATGGACGAGTACGTAAAAATCGAACCGTTTGCCACGGCCCCCTCCCCGGAGGTGATCGACGGCAAGTGGGTCCGTAGCTCCAAGCAAACCACGGTCGAAGGGCTGACCCAATCCACCCACGCCCACTTGCTTAGTTTCGCCATGCTGTTCGCGCTCACGGGGCTGACGTTCGCGTTCACCAGTTACCCCGCGCCGGTCCGGTGCATCGTCGGCCCGATCGTGCTGATCGCCCAACTCGCGGACATCTCGTGCTGGTGGCTCGCCCGCCTGGATACGGTCGGCCCGACGTTCGCGCTGGCGATTATCGGGACGGGGACCATCGTCGGCGCCGGCCTGTGCGCGCAAATTTTGTTGAGCCTGTTCAACATGTACGGCGAGAAGGGCAAAATGGTGTTGGTCGTGTTGTTCTTCATTGCCGCGTGTGGCTTCGGCGTGTTGGTCACCCAAGTGATTGAACCGACGCTGAAGGCGGAGAAGTTAAAATCAGGTTGATGCCCCCGCAGTGCTGGGCAGACAAATGGAATGAGTAGTCCAGCGAGCCACGGAGAAGCCATCAGAATTGGTTTGGCGCGCTCTGTGCCTCTGCGGTGAACAGTGTTTTTGATGACACCCTGAGCGAGTCGGTCACTGCCAATACGAATGGTTACACATGAAGTCGATGTTGACGTTACTGATGGTGTTGGTCGCAACTCCGGCGATAGCCGGGGTGCATTATTCCGGGGAGACGTTCCGGGAGTTGCCGGCACAGTGGCGTGGGTTCCTGCCGGACCATCGAATTCTGCGGGCCGTGGGTGCGACGACGAACAGCAGTCTGCCGGTGCCGCCGATGCGAGACGGGTATGCGGACGCGGTCTTGAAGTTGGAATCGCTGGGAAAGAGCCGCGCGTTGACGGCGGACGAAGCGGCAGACCTCGGTGCTTTGTATGTTCGCCTGGGGCAACCGCAAAAAGCCGTGAACGGGCTTCGCGGCGCGGCGCGACAAAACCCGGATCACTTCCGCCTCGCCGCCAATCTTGGCACCGCGTGGCAACTATCAGGGGACTTGACCCAAGCGGCACTCGCGTTGGAAGACGCGGTCCGACTGGCACCAGCATCGTTCAAGGACGCCGAGAGTTTGCATTTGAAATTGGTCCGCGAGCGTGCAACTGATGGCAAGCGGCCCGCGTTGTTGCTGGATAATCTGTTCGGCGTGAACTATGTTGGGGAAACCAGAAAACCGGAACCGGGCACGATTGCGGCCAGCGAAAAGAAGAAGCTACCGGCGAACGCCGTGGCACTGGTGCAACAACTCGCCCTGTGGTTGCCCAACGACGGTCGGCTGTTGTGGCAACTGGGCGAGTTAGCAAACGCTTTCGGTGATGTCCGCACGGCTGCGAACTTGCTCGATGGTTGCGTCACCGAGTTCGCCCTCGAATCGCCGGACCTGCGCAATCGGCGGCTACTCTATCGCACCGCTGCGGACGACGCCGAAAAGGCGGATGCGCACCCGGCGAACCGTGGTACCATTTCGTTCAAGTCGTCGCGCGCTTTGGTGCGTGCCATTGATCCGACCCGCTTGCCGACGGTGAAGCCCGATGGCATCAACGCACTAGTGTGGGTGGCAGTGGGCGAGACCGAACTCGGTGCGAAAGGGCGCCCGACTTTTCTGAAGTACATTGACGATCTCGACGGCAAACGGATCAGCGTGACGGGCTTCATCACGCCGGGTGCAGCGCGAGGGGAAGAATTGACCAGCTTCCTGTTCACCGAAAATCCGATCGGCTGTTGGTTCTGTGAAACCCCCGGCCCGACGCAGGTACTGATTGTGGAACTGGCTGCGGGACTGACCGCCGACCCGACCCGGCAGGTCGTGAAAATCACCGGCACGCTGAAATTGAACCGCACCGACCCGGAACAATTTCCGTTCACCGTCGTTGAAGCCAAAGTCGGCCAAGCGGATTAGGGTGTGCCTTTTGATCCCGGCGAACCGGCTGCGTAAGCTG
>JANLRE010000954.1:0-1318 GCA_031368205.1 Fimbriiglobus sp.
AATCCATCAGTGGCGTAGGCGACAAGTTCCGTGACGTGGCGGCAGCGAGGATCACTTTGGCGATCGGGTGTTCGCTGCGTTGCTCTGCGGTGGCCGCAACTTGAAGCAATTCATCCGGGTATGTTGTACCCAGGGGCAGCACATCACCAAGTTCGAGTTTGCCTTCGGTCAGCGTCCCGGTTTTGTCGAATGCAAAGCTTGTGACCGACGCCAAACGTTCCAGTGCGGCGCCACCTTTAATCAACACGCCGGTGCCCGCGAGCCGACCCAGTGCCGCAATTACTGCTGCCGGAGTTGCCAGCACGAGGGGACAAGGGCAGGCGACAACCAACACCGCTAGCGTGGGGTAAGTGGCCAATCGCGCCGCCGCGCTGAGCGTGAGCCGCGCGCCTTCGGGTCCGACCGGGCCGAGTTGCAACAGGATGTTGAAGCCGAACGTCAGCAACGCAATCGCAAGCACGGCAGGCAAGAAGTAGCGGGCCAGTCGATCCGCGAGGCGTTCGGCATTACCTTTTTGCTGCAACGCTTTTGCGGTCAATTCGATCACTTGGCCGGCGACGGTCTGCGCCGCCACCTTCTTCGCTTCAACGGTGAGCGATCCCAGTAACACAATGCTGCCCGCTAGCGCGTCATCGCCGGGGGCTTTCTCGATCGGCAAACTTTCGCCGGTCAGGGCGGACGTGTCCACGGACGATCGGCCATCGACGACCACGCCATCGACGGGAACCCGTCCGCCCGGCTTAATGACGACGCGGTCGCCGACGTGCAGATTGACCGTGAGGGTGCGTTCTTCCACGCCGTCCCGCAGCACCCAACAGCGGGTGGGGAATAACTCGGTCAGTTTGCGAAGGGCACTTTGGGTGCGATCGAACGTGAACGCTTCGAGACATTCCCCGATCAACCCGATGAAGACCACTTCCGCGGCCACGACCGGCTCGCCGATCAGAATCGCCGCAATACACGCCAGTGCCACGGCAAGGTCCGCCCCGACGCGGCCATCCGTCAGGCGTTCCAGCGCGCCGTAAAGGGTCTTCGCGCCGCCGATCACGGCGGCGATCAAGGCGTAGCGGATTTTGAATAGTTCGCGGTCTTGCCACGTCGGGGTCTCTAGCCCAAGGGACTTCAAAGCGTTCGCAAGCAATGGCCACAAATCCGCGATCAACAACGCCCCGACGATCCCCGTGAGCAGATACAGCCCCAGATGGGTCCGCGGTTGGAACGGTTGATCGGTGGGATCGAATTCACGGTGCATGAAAGGCTTTTAACCACGGAAGACACGGGGGAAATCGGACTCCTGGCGAACCGGCTGCGTAAGCTG
>JANLRE010000959.1:0-2040 GCA_031368205.1 Fimbriiglobus sp.
CGCCCTAGGAACAACCGCGAAGACGGACAAAGATCCGGACGTGTGCTGGGCCGCCAACGAAACGCTGAAGCAGTACAAGGGGAAGTGAGCCGATTCACGGTCGCGGCCAGACGTGGCCGCGACCGTAACTTGCATTCTAAAAGCAACTTACTTGATGTCGATTACCACGGGGCCAGTCGTGGGAACTTTTTGATTGACGGGTGTTGTTGCTGCTGTCGAGTAGTCTTTCGGGATCAGGTACTTCGGCTTTTTCTTAGCAGCTTGTTTTTGCATGTCTATCGCCTGCTTCATCACTTTTTCAGTGGACTCGCCAGGACCGGTCTCCACGGGCGGCGTATAGGTAATTACCACCTTGTAATCACCTGGCATGGCCCCGTCATTGTTCGCAACGGTCGTCAACTCGAATTGCCCATCGCGTCCGGTTGACCCGTTTGCCTGTTTCCCGGTGTCGAGTACGGGGACAAATTGCACTCTAGCTCCTTCCACTGGCTCGCCGTTCAAAGTCACTTTGCCGGTCACCTTGACCGGACTCGGACCGCCACAGCCGCTCAGTACGGTTAAGGATGCTGCGAGGGCAAAGCCAAACGCTACTTTCAAACGCATAAAATGGATCCGCCTGATGGAGGTATCGAAGTGAAAACCTTGCACCGCTCTAACAGAACGGCGCAAGGTCAGATTGGTAATTCGCGGACGGATCCTTACGGCAGCGTCACGACTTGGCCGTCGTTGCGGTGCCCGAGCAGGTTGTACGTTCTCGCGTCGATCGAGTCACGGATGAACTGGACCGAGCCGTCACCGAACCCGAAGTTAGCACCGCCGGTGTGGTTCGACTTGAACCCCCAGGAAACGCCCCAGTTCCAGGAACAATTAATATCGTTTGCTCCCCCACAACTGGTCGAACAACTCCCAGTCCAGTTGGCGGCATGTACCTTGGAGAATTTCCAGTTCAGCGGAATGTTGGTCCGACCATAAGCCGCACCACCGTAAGCGTCTGCCCAGCCGTAACCCGGCCCGTCCCGCATGGCCTCAGTAAATTCCGGCAATTGCTCGCCGACCATGAACGTGTTCGACAACCCGTCGGTCACACTAGCCATCGTGATCGTGGGGGCGCCGAGCGGGCCTTTGTTAGGGTCACTATTGCCGCGGGAAAACATCCCTCGAAGTTCACTGGCATTGGACGTGTCACCGTAGTTCGCACTTGTGCCGTATCCCCAGTCGGGCCGGTTGCAGTTCGCCTCGAAGTCGGCGCTGCACTGCCCCGGACCACACTGCGGCCCCATCGAACCGATGTAGTTGCAGTACTTAAGATCGGTCGTGTCGAAGCCATCGCTCGGACACCGGGCGATCGGGAACGCGGACGGCAGGATAGCCGGATTTGGCTTTGGCGTTGCGTTGTTCGCAGCCGTCACTCGATCCATCCCGTTCGTGGTCGGGTCGAAAAAGCCCGGCACGTTCGTCACACGCTTGTACAGGTTGTCTTGTTCGATGTACGGCAGGGTGTAAAGAATCCAACTTCCCTTGTTCGTGCCCCATCCGCCCTGTCCGCCTTTTGGGAAGGCCAAGTTCGTGTCATGGTAGCTGTGCAAGGCTAACCCAAATTGCTTCAGGTTGTTGGAACACTTCGCCCGCGCCGCCGCCTCGCGGACTTTCTGCACGGCGGGCAGTAACAACCCGATCAGGATGGCGATGATCGCAATCACGACCAACAACTCAATGAGAGTAAATGCCCGACTCTTCTGTAATCGACTCATGAGAAAATCCTCAAGAGAATGCAACAGCCTGATGTGACAGGCCACAAACGTAGAAATTACGCTGTTTGAAAGGTGAATAATTATTAGTCGGTCAGCGTCGTGAAAGCAATAGCTTTTCAGGAGATTCAAGGTTTTTTTGAAATTTTCCCGCTTTTTCACTTTCTACGATCGGCATAGTGTCCGGACGATTGGCTGTTTCATTCTAATGCATCGCCAAAAAGCAACCAATCGGGTAGTCGGAGTGGGACAGGTGACACCTTCCTCATTGGATGCAACTTTAGCTTTTTAC
>JANLRE010000991.1:0-3948 GCA_031368205.1 Fimbriiglobus sp.
ATTGGGAAGTTGCCCGGACGCGGGAAGGGCCGGACGGGAGGGACGTTTTTGAAAATGTCCACGGCGGCTGCGGCTGGGGGGCAACCGGCGTCACAGGGCGGACTGGTCACGCTTGCCGGTTGGGCGTCACTCGTCACCACAGGAATTGCCGGACCCGCCACGCCCGGCATCGGCGTTTGTCCGAACGCAATCGGGCTGACACTCAGCGTGGTTGCGGTCAGACTTCCCAGCAGCCAGTTACGAATACGTTGCGAGTCCATCGAATGCCACTCCTTGGCAGAGATCCCAAACGAATGTGAGTCGGAGAGAAAGGGGTTCGTCCTGAACCACCGTGGGGATGAGTTCGACGGATTGACCGAATTGCACGCAATAAAATGAGTCGAAGAACGGGGTTAAACTTGTGACGCAGCGTCAGGCCAGTTACAGCTTGCCAGACGGGTTCGGGTTGTACGTGTTGTGCCGAATATCGTCTGGCGTGCGAAAGACTCAGCGCCAGACGGAATTCGTACCAGGAATTCGGAACGATCTTGTCGCTTTTTGCAGTCCCCGATTTGCACATCGGGGTACCTGTGACCTACGGTTACGTGTTAACCCTACCAATCGGCAGTATCGCGATCCCCCGAGAACGACCCTGCGTGCCCGCCTAGTGCGGAAGGTGTTCCGATGGCCCAACCCACCACGGTCGAGTTGTTTCGCCAAGCGATGGCGGCTTCGCGGTCGAACGATAAATCCCGAACCCGCACGCTGTTAATGGCCGCGACCCGCATTGACCCGACGAACGAAGCGGCGTGGCAATGGCTGGCCGAAGTCGCCGAGACCGCGCTGGAAGCGACCCAGGCTTGGGAACGAGTTCTTTCATTGAACGCCAAGAACCTCCAGGCCAAAGCGGGGCTTCAGCTCGTGCGTTTGCCCGCCGGGATTGCCGCCGCCAAAGGCAAGGACATCCCAACAGCGCGGCGACTCCTGCGCGCGGTTGTGGCAGACGATCCGAAAAGTGAACAAGGCTGGCTCTGGTTGGCCAGCGTGAGTGATTCCCCCGTCGAGGCCACGGCCCACTTGAAACGGGTTCTGATTATCAACCCGGACAACACGGCGGCGCGAAAAGGCATCACCTACTTTGAAGCGAAAATTGCGAAGATGTCGCAGTCGAGCCTCAACTTGGCCGCGATGGCGACGGCGATTTCGCCTCAAACGGTTGTGATGCGGCGTCAAGACTCACCGACCGATTTGATGCCGCAACTGGACCCGGCGGATGTCGAGGCGGCGTTGGCGGAACCCTATAAGGTTCTCATCGTGGATTCCAGCCGAACGATCCGCAAGCTTGTGGCGTTAATGCTCAGCGAACCCACGTATCAGGTGATCGGTGCCGAAGACGCGGACGAAGCCATTGAAAGCATTCGCTCCGAAGGCGTTCCGGATGTCATCGTGGTCGATGCCAAACTGGACGGCATGGAAGCACACGAATTCTGCAAGCTGCTCCGGCAACACCCGGACACCAAGCGTGTCCCGTTCATCCTGCTAGCCGGGGCCGACAACATCGTTGACAAACTCCGCTGCAAAATGGCGGGGGTCACGTCAACGGTCATGAAACCGCTTCACCCCGAAACCTTCACCCGAGTCGTCCAGACCCACTGTCGGTCCGAAGCCAACCGAACGACGACGGGTGTCTTAACATAAATCGAGGGACGTATGATTACCGAATCCGCAATCGAATCCGCTATGGAAGCGGAAGCCACCGCCGAAGCGGTCACGCCAATGCCCGTGCGAACTGATTACGTGCAGTGGCAATCGAAACTCATTGAATTGCTGGCGAAGCTTGAAAACCTGCGACTCCAACTCGCGGGGACGTGTTTAACCACGGATTCCGACTTCATTCTGGAACGGAGCGAAACGATGGTCCAACTCACCGAAGAGTTGGCCAATGCGACGACGTTCTCGGACCGCAGTACGGAACCCCAAATGGCCGCGTTGGCCAAGGCCGGGACGTTTTACAGCTCGTTGAACGACGCCCGCCGCGGGGTCAGTCGCAGCCTGTTGTACACCATGATGAACGCCTTCACGGCCGACGGCACCCGTGACCAAGCCAAGGAAGTCCGCAACTGCCTAGCGCTCACCATTGAGACGTTGCACAGTTATTTCTCCTTGTTCACGCAGAACTATCCCAGCTCGCTCATCGCACGCGGTTGGGTCGATGTCGCCAGTGCATTCTTGGCCGACTTCCGCCAAATGATCAAAGACAATTCGCAGAAGTGAAGTCGAACCGTTCGCTTCGCGTTAACCCCGAGCGGGGGGCGTTAGCCCTCCGAGTCTACAGTCATTCCTAGGATGCATTCACTCGGAGGGCTAACACCCTCCGCTCAGGTCAGAAACTCGCGTAACAACTTTTCCAAGTCGTCGGCATGGCCGAGATTGCGGACCCGCAGGTCGTTCACTTCCCACCGATCATCGGGCTTTTCAAACAGCAACGGTTCACGCGGTTCGTCGTCGTCGGGGTGCGCGCTGGCTGGCAACAGGTACGCCCATTCCGGCGTGCGGATCGCCCATTCGCTGGCGGCTTCTTGCACGAAGCCACTGCACGCGAACGGCCGCACGGCACGGGTTTCGCCCCGCAGGTGTGGCAGCAAGTTCACTCCGTCTGTTGCTTCGCTCGCAACCCCATGCGCGGCGAGAAGTGTCGGCATTAGGTCGGCCGGTTGCGTGAAGATGGTCACCCGGCGACCCCCTTCCTCGGCGTTCGGAAGGCGAACGATCAGTGGCACGTGGACCAATTCTTCATGCAACCACGGGCGGTGGTAGCCAATCAGCCCGTGTTCGCCGAGTGGGTAGCCCCGGTCCGCAGTGAGGAACCAGGTGGCGGATTGATCGACACCACGGTTCCGGAACAGCATGAACAGTCGCCCCAAGTCGGCGTCGAACGTGGTGAGCGCGGCCGCGAAACTGCGGTGCAGTAACTCCCACGACGGCAGGTCATCAATGTCAAACCACCCCGTTGTCGGATTGTGCCACGCGAGCACCGGCTCCCGTTTTATGGGGATTGGTTCGGGTTCGTCTTCTTCATCCTCGTCTTCGTTTGCTTCGTCGGCGTCCCCATCGTTTTCAGTAACAGGGGTTGGGCCACTCTCTGACGGTCGTGGCTCGGTTGAGCCAGCGGGTTCATCGTCTTCAAACAGGTCTTCGATGTAGGCATCGAACACGTCTTGCGGAATGTCCCACGGCGGCACGAGGCGATCGAGTTCGATCCACAAGCACCAACTGTCGAACGTCCGCAGCTTTTCCAGCACGTCCGGAAGCTGGTGAAACAGCGATTCCATCGGGGACGCCGGGCCGTCTGCGGGGCGGATGACGAACCTTTCGTCCCACCCGGCGTAGAAGTCCGGAGCGGGATCGTTCGCGGTTCGCGTGTGTTGCACCAGCACCGTGCGGACACCGGCAGCTTGCAGGGATCCAACCAAATCCCCACCGCCGTCCGGTTTCTGGTTTGGTGCGTTGATTCGCGGGGTTTGGTGCTTGCCGGTGCGCCACGCCTGATGCGCGGCCTGGGGCGTGGGGCAGTCCGAGATGTGCCGGTCGAAGACGATTCCTTCCGACGCAAGGCGATCGAGATTCGGCGTGGCAATCCACTCGTTGCCGTAAAACCCGAGCGCCCCAACCGGGCAACTGCGCAGCGTAATGATGACGGTATTCATGAGCTACGGATTGTAGTCGGACGCCAAAGGTTCGGCGCGATAAGTTGAAACGATCGAATAGTTTGGTGCGGAAAGTACATTCATTTTGGGGTGGTCGCGTGCTTGGTCCGATTTTCATGCGGGAGTTGGTGACCGTCCCTCGGCGTGCGAGCCATTACAGTTCGCGAGCGGCGTTGCTGGGGTTGCTGGGCATTCTCGGGGCCACCGCGTGGCAAGCCACGGTCGGCTTTACCCGCGACGCCACACTAGGCGAAGCCGCGCG
>JANLRE010000999.1:0-3020 GCA_031368205.1 Fimbriiglobus sp.
CATCCTGGGCACGATGAACCCCGTCGATCAGTCGGTTTCGAGCATCGACCAAGCGTTGCGACGGCGGTTTTCGTTCGTAGAAATGCGTCCGGATGCGGCGCTGTTGGCGAACTGGTTTGAGAACAACCCGCCCGCCGAGGAAGACGCCACGTTCTCGCCGCAACTGGTGAAATGGTTCGACGACCTGAACCATCGCCTCATCCGCGATGCGGGACCGGACCGGCAGATTGGACATAGTTTTTTCATGGTCCCGCAAATGACCCGCGAGCAGTTACGAACAATCTGGCAACATCAAGTGCGGCCCCTCCTGGAAGGAACCTTCCCCGGTCGTCCCGACCGCATCGACGCATTCAGCCCGGACCGCGTGATCGGGACCAGCAAGAAACAGACCCGTTCAACAAACCCAACCGTCTAACCCCAGGTGGCCCCATGCGACGTTTTTTGAAGTGGAAGTGGATCGTCCGCATCGGTCTGTTCCTGACTGTGCTGGCTTGCCTGTTGCCGTGCGGTGGGGTCTTTCTCAATCGTTACATTGGCCAAACAGAAGTAGCGAAAATCGTGGCGAAACTCGACGCCGAAGACCCGAACTGGAAGCTCGACGACCTGGCGAACGAACTCAACGCAAAGTTGCCCCCGCCGGAACGCAACCCGGCCACGATCGTCGAAGAAGCTAAAAGAGCGATCCCGGCAGGAACGAATGTGTTATCGAATAACCTGCCGGACTTGTCGAAACTACCTATCAACTGTCTCCCGGAAAAGAACGATCAGGACGCTTACACCCAGTTGTTGAAGTTGTCTGAACCCGCACTGAAGTTCACGCGGCTGTTGATCGGCGCCCCGGAAGGCGGGCGGCAGTTGCAGTACCCCCGGAACCCGCTGACGATCGACTTAACCCAAATCCAAGAACACCGAAAAGTGGCGGCACTGATCAAATACGATGCGTTGTCCGCAGCGTATGCGGGCAGACCTAACGATGCGGTTCCTTCTGCCCGTGCGGCGTTCGGCGTGCCCCGTGCCATCGGCTCCGAACCGATGTTGATCTCCCAACTCGTCCGCATGGCCACGGATGCGATCGGGGCTTCCACTGTGGAACGAATCCTGAATCTCGGGGAACCGACAGAAGGGCTTGCGGAATTACAAGCGGATTTAGTGCAACAATCGAATTTCCCCTACCTGCGAGAAAGCATGCGCGGTGAGCGGGCGTCCGTACACCGGATGTTCGAGATCATTGACTCTGGCGAAATCAATAACACCCCCGGTGGCGGAATCGGTTTGCCAATGGGTAACTCGCTCACACTCATTGCACTGCGGATCGACCTTCCCGCCGACCACGCCTTTAGCTTGAGAATGATGACGGGGTACACCGAGGCGGGCAAGCTGCCGCCGGACCAACAACACGCAGCCACCAAAGCCGTTCCCACGCCGCAACGCGGTTCCTTGCAATACAAATTGACGCAATTGTTAAGCCCCGCCGTGGAGAAAGTGACCGAGGCCAGTCTCCGCTCACGAGGGAAACTCGCGGCCACCGCCGTCGGCGTTGCTTGCGAACGCTACCGGCAAAAGTTCGGCCAGTGGCCGTTGACACTTGACATGATCCCCAAGGACATCTTGAGTGAGATTCCCAACGACCCCTTCACCGGCAAACCGATCAACTACAAGCGCCTGCCGGATGGCATCGTAGTCTATACCATTGGCCCGGACTTGACTGACGACGGCGGCTTGCTCGATGATCCGATCACCAATACCCCTGGCAAAGACTTCGGCATCCGCATTTACGATCCCGCCCTCCGTCGCCAACCCGCACCTGCGAAACCAGTCGAAGAAGCAGAGCCTGAAATGCCGTAGTTGGCAGATACGAATAGAGTTTGTCACACCAATCCCAGGTGCCCCGATGCGACGATTCTTGAAGTGGAAGTGGCTCGTCAGCTTCGGGCTACTGTTGGTCATGATGGCCGTGACGTTGCCACTAGCGTACCTGTGGAATCAGCGCCAACAGGACCGATTGGAACTGCAGAAAATCATTGCGCAACTGGATGTGGAAGACCCGAATTGGAAACTCGACGACCTCGTCAACGAGCACAACACGAAGTTGCCACCGTCTGAACGCAACCCCGCCACCATCACCCGACAAGCCTACGCCACGCTGCCGGCAGGATGGTCCCAACAATCCCGCACGCTTGACGGTTTAACCAAGCTGCCGGTCAACTGCGTCCACCCAAAACCGGATCACGACGCCTACGTGAGAGTGCTGAAAACCTGCGAACCCACACTTCAACTCGCCCGACAATTGGTCGGCTACTCTGAGGGCGGGCGGGCGATTCAGATGACCCGAAGCCCAGTCGAGTTCAATAACAATGAGCTTCAAAACACCAGGGAAATTGCAAGACTTTTGAATCATGATGTCGTTATTGCTGCATCCGAGGGCCGCACAGGGGATGCGATTCAATCTGCACGTGCTGGCCTTGGTGTTGCAAGAGCTTGTGGCACCGAGCCATCGTCGATTTCGCAACTGGTTCGGATCGCAGCGGATGCCGTTGCGGTCAGTAGTGTGGAGCGAATCCTCAACCTCGGTGAGCCAAAAGCGGGCCTCGCGGAACTTCAAGCAGATTTGCTGCAACAATCGAAGTTTCCGTACCTACTGCACATGTCGCGCATCGGGCGGGCTGAAACCGATCGCTATTTCGACATGTACACTGCCGGTGAGTTGTCGGATTTTGCGAATACTCCCACCGTCAACAACTACCTGAGTGAGTTGCAAATCACACAGAACTTGGCTTTGAATCACGCTGTTGCGCTGAAAATGATGAATCAACAGGTCGCAATTTGTCAGTTGCCGTTGCAGCAACAATACGAGGCCCTGAAAGCCATCCCAAGCCCGCGAGACGGTGATCGCCGGTACATGTTGGCGATACTGTTCACGATGGGTCGAGAGAGGATACTCGATTCCTGTTTCCGCATTCAGGGCCAGCTTGCTGCCGCTGCTGTCGGGGTCGCGTGTGAACGCTATCGCCAAAAGTTCG
>JANLRE010001003.1:0-7519 GCA_031368205.1 Fimbriiglobus sp.
CTCTGTGCCTCTGTGGTGAACATTTCTTTTCTGAACGGAATGACTCCATGCCCGCACTCGTGCCGAATCGGTTTCTCATTCGGGTGGCTCACCCCTGTGATTACGTCAAGTCGATGCCGCTAACCGGCGACGAGGATATGCAACTCGTGGACCTTCCGGAAACGGCGCGGTTGAACAACTTCACGGCACTGGATGACGGCAAAAACTTCGCCGATGTCCGCATCGCGTGGAACGAACTTGGTATTGGCGTGCAAGTCGTTGTGAAGGGGAAAGACCAAGCGACGACGGGTGACGCGGAGAAGCCACGCACGGCGGACGGGTTGTGGCTGTGGCTCGATACCCGTGACGCACGGGTATCGCACCGGGCGTCACGCTATTGCCATCAGTTTTACCTGTTACCGACCGGCGGCGGGCCGGACAAAGAGGAACCCGCGTTCGGGCAAACCAAGATCAACCGGGCGTTGCAGGAAGCACCACTTTGTACGCCCGCCGATGTCCTGTTTCGGTGCCACAAACTGAAGGGTGGTTATCGACTCGAAGCGTTTCTTCCTGCCTCGACGTTGAGCGGCTTTGACCCGGAACAGCATCCCCGTCTCGGCGTCTTCTACCAAGTCCGCGACCAGGAATTGGGCGATCAAACACTCAGTGTGAACAGTGACTTCCCGTTCACGGACGACCCGTCGCTCTGGGAAGTTCTCGAACTGGTGAAAGGCAAGTAGCCAGCATCAATCCAAGTTGATGCCCAAGTCATCCGGGGACGGAACGATCACGGATACGGGCTTGGGTTCCAGTGAAATGCCAAGTGAGTCCGGTGAAGGAATCACGACGTTCACGAACTGCGGTCGCGGCTTCGTAAGTTCGATCCGTGGTTTCACTGCAACGGGTGCCGGGGCTGGCCGAGGTTGTTGGCGTGGGCGGGTTGGCACTACGGACGAACCACTACCCATTCCCTGGCCAAAGAAAACCGGGTCGTTCGAGAACAGCATCGGGTACGGACTCGGCGAACCGCCGAGTGTCGGGGGACACCCCGCCGGCGTTCACCCCGCGCCAGACTGGTTGGGCGTTGCCGTCAACCACAGCACCGCCGCTGCACCAAAAATCAGACCAATTCCCGCAAGCTTATGCATGGCTTCTCGCTCCGCTACGAACACTGGGCGGCGGAGAATAGCTCACCCGGCCAATGTGCGGAATACCAGTTGATGATACAAGGCGACTTCGGCGGCGAGTTTCGCGTTGGCGACGATGAGCGATTGGTTGGCGGCCAGGGTTTTACCGACGGTTAAGTCGGCCAGTCGGGTCAGCAAGAACGGCGTCAGCTTCGCACCCTTGATGTTCTTCAATAGGGCTTCCGTTTCGGCTTGCTTCATCGCGGCGTTGAAGAGGTCCGGTGCGATCGCCACATCTTCATCGAGTGGTTGGGCTAACAACGCCCCGCGCCCGCCCATCTGCACATGGGCTGCGAATATCGTTGCCGCTTCCTGTGCTGTCTCGACACGTGTTGACACAGTGCCGCTACTGGCACGCACGTAAAACGCCGGGAATTCATCCGTGCGATAGCCCAGGACTGGCACGCCGAAGGTTTCCAAAAGTTCGAGCGTTTGCGGCAGGTCGAGGATACTTTTCGCACCCGCACAGACCACCAGCACCGCCGTGCGGGACAACTCGGTGAGGTCGGTGGAAATATCGAACGGGTTCAAGCCGTCGTGTCGCGGGTGGGCGCCGCCAATCCCGCCGGTTGCCATCACCGAAATCCCGGCCAAGTGTGCCAGCGCCATCGTCGCCGAAACCGTCGTCGCGGCGGTTTTCTTGAGTGTGACCGCCGCCGCGAGGTCACGGCGACTCGCTTTTAACACGCCCTCGGCTTTCGCCAAGTATTCTAATTCCGTCACCGTTAGCCCGATCGTGGGCCTGCCATTCATCACCGCAATCGTGGCCGGAATCGCGCCCGCCTCACGGACAGCCGCTTCGGCCTTGGTCGCGGTCTCGAAGTTGGCCGGCCACGGTAACCCGTGCGAGATGAGGGTCGATTCGAGTGCGACAACCGGGCGCTGGTCACGAATCGCTTGCGTGACTTCGTCGGAACAGGTCAGCCAATTCGGGATCATGGTATCATTCCAGAAGAGGACGCAGGAGGCGGACTCAGTCCACTACTGTAATCGCTTCTGGGGAAGTGATGTGACTAAATTCACTCGGTCTCGATAAACTGAACACACAGATGAATCCGAATCCCCCCTCTGCCGCCGATGCCAAAACCCCGACCGCTGTTGAGGTCTTGCGGTTCTGCGCCGACGTGGCGCCGGATTTCTGGTTCCCGTCGGTCTTTGCGCGTCGAACAGGGGTTGATCGGGAGAGCCTCAACGAACCCGTTTGGATGCTTGTCAAAGCGGGCTTGGTGGCCGTTGCGGATTGGACCAAAGGGCATGGCCAGGGATTTTCGCTGACACCGGCTGGGTTGCAAGTGCTCGCGGACCCGTCGCAATTGCCGGAGATGCGATCCTTGGCCAACTCGCACCGTCCGGGGTCGGACCCGGTCCATGACACAATACCCGGATTGACGGCTTACGACCGCGGCGAGATTACCCGCGCGGCGTTTCTGGCACCGCGACCGTCGATCGTGGCCCCGGCGATATTGTTTGCCTGTTTGGTCTGGTTTTTGATCGGCGGCGCGGTCGCGTGGCGCGTGGGGTCGTCGGTCGCAACTTACTTGCGTGAAGGTGACATCAAAATACTCCTCCGCATTGGTGCGATTTCCGGACCGGAGTTGATGCGTGGAGAATGGTGGCGATTACTGACGGCGGGGTTCGTTCACGTCGGGATGATTCATCTTTTGGTGAACCTGTTCGCACTCAGTGTCATCGGCCCGATCGCAGAAAATCTTTGGGGTCGGTGGCGGTTCGCACTGCTGTACCTGATCTCCGGGGTCGGTGCCGCCGCTGCCGCTGCGGCAATCCACCCGCACGGCGTGACGGCGGGCGCATCGGGATCAATTTGGGGCTTAATTATCGCGGTCCTGGCGTGGCTACTTCGGTACCGTGACCACCTTCCACCCGCGATCGTCAGTGAGTGGCTGCGGCGATTCGTGTTGGTGATCGGGGTGAACACGGTGCTGAGTCTAACTCCGGGAGTCAGTTGGGAGGGGCACTTGTTCGGTGGCGTCGTGGGGTTGTTTGCGGGCCTGTTTCTGGATTGGACGCGGCCCGGCGCCCGCCGCCGGAAGGTTGCCGCCGGCGCGATTGGACTGGTCGCCGTTCTCGTCGGGATCGTCGGGGCCTTGCTCGTCATTTCGTACTCGACCCCGGACTGGAAGAACCTTCGGACTCCACCCGAGCCGATTCAAGTAGCTCCACCACCCGTTGTGAACGCCGTGCTGACTGCCGAAGTCAACAACCTCGTCAACGCCCTTCATCCCGCACGACTGCGCCGCCTCCAGCAAAGTCTGGTGATTGCAACCTTGAATCCTAACGGCAACGCCGACAAATCGACCCGCGAGCAACTTCAACTCCTCCGCAATGACGCGGACACAATCGAGAAGTTTTTCCTTGCAATGCCCGCTGAAAGCCGCGCGAAAATGCAAACCTACCTGAACGAAGTCCGGGCCTCGGTCAGCTTGATCGAAGTCCGTCTGAACGCCGCCCGGTTGCCGACCGCCGAGCAAAGCGAACAGTTGGACGCCCAATTCACGCGCGCCGAACAAGCCTGGACGGCGCTGACCACGAAGTGATATTCTTTGCCGTTTCCCATTCCACACCGTGTAAACCATGACGCACTTCGTGACACATTTGGAATCGGCGATCGACGGAACACGGTTCCTTCCCGATCAACTTCTGAACACCCACGCTGGGCGACCGATCGTCGTCCGCTACGACCTCGACCGCATCCGGCTCGCCACATCTCCGGCCGTCATTGCCACACGTCCGCCGTCGTTGTGGCGCTACCGCGAACTGTTGCCGTTACCGTTGGACGTGGAACCCGTCACCCTCGGCGAAGGGATGACGCCCCTGCTACGCTGCCCCCGACTGGGATCACAATTCGGGCTGAAAACACTCTGGATTAAGGATGAATCGCAACTGCCGACCGGCAGCTTCAAAAGTCGCGGAATGACGACCGCGATCAGCATGGCGAAACACCTCGGGGTAACACGGGTGGCCTTGCCGACTGCTGGCAACGCGGGTGGTGCCGCCGCCGCCTACGCGGCGCGGGCTGGGATGGAGTGCTTCGTCTTCATGCCATCGGACACGCCGATTGTGAATCAATTCGAGCCGTACCTGTACGGCGCCAAGGCGTACCGCGTGAACGGCCTCATCAACGATTGCGGCAAGATCGTCCGGGACGGCGTGGACAAAATGGGCTGGTTCGATCTGTCCACGTTGAAGGAACCGTACCGGCTGGAAGGCAAGAAAACGATGGGCCTGGAGTTGGCCGAACAACTGAACTGGAAGCTACCGGATGTAATCCTCTACCCAACTGGCGGTGGAACGGGGTTGATCGGAATGTGGAAGGCGTTCCAAGAACTCGCGGAACTGGGGTGGTTGCAGAAACCGATCAAGTTCCCCCGTCTCATCTCCTGTCAGGCCGAAGGGTGCGCCCCCATCGTGCAGGCGTTCGAGAAAGGGGAACGGTTCGCCGAGTTGTTCCCGAACGCGCACACCGTTGCCAGCGGGTTACGGGTGCCGGTGGCGGTCGCGGATTTTATGATGCTTGATGCGATCCGCGCCAGCGGCGGGCGGGCCGTCGCCGGTGCGGAAGCCGGCATCACGCCGTGGATGCGTCGTGCCAGTGCCGCCGAAGGAATCAGCGTCTGCCCGGAAACCGCGATTTGTTTGGATGTGCTGGAAAAGCTCATCGCCTCCGGGGATGTCACCCCGGATGACGAAGTCGTCGTGTTCAACACCGGCGCCGCCACGAAATACCTCGAAGCGTTGCCCGTTGTGTTGCCGCAATTAACGAAAGAGTCGATCGACTGGAGCCAGTTCGGGAGTTGACCCACTACTTCGCGGCTTGCTCAAGAAGTTCCAACTTGCGAACCCAAAGCGTGTTCCCTTCACCCGTTGATTCATTGACCATCACGATGTGGAGCGGAATATCGACCGGACGCTGGAACGTGACTTCCGCGACTTTCCACTTGGTGTCGGTGTTCGCCAGTTCGAGTTGTTTAACCGAACTGTAGTCCGGCTTGCGGACCCAGAGGGTGCCAGTCGTATCGTTCGATGTCCGATACTCGATCCGGATTCGGTATTCCCGGTTCGCTGCCAGTGGCGTTTTCTCTTCCATTTTGAACGTCAACTGGGCTGACAAGTCGTTGTTCAAATTGGTCATCCCGATCGCCATGCCTTGGTTACTTGCTTCCGCACGCAATTCGGCAACCGACTCTTTCTTCCAGCAATAGGCGGAAACGCCTTCCGGGAGGTTGCTAAACCATTGCGGATCGTCCGATTTGCCGTCTTGAAACACGGCCTTAAACGGCTTGATTGTGGAGAAATCGACTTGCTGAATGGACTTCATCAGCCGCGTGTCGTTGGGTGTTGCTAATTTCGATCCCTCGGCATTCAGTTCGACGATTTCAAACTTGCGAACCGCCAGGAACTTGCCAGGCGCCATTTCTCCCGTCCCCATCGCAATTTGAATTCGTGTCGCCGCTTCCAGCACGAACGGGACTTGGACTGTTTGCCAGCCGTCCTTGGAAACAATCGACTTGGACGTGAGCATTTTCCAGTCACCGTTGCGTTGAATTCTCACGTAGCCACCCGTCGTATCCGTTTTACACTCGATGCGGACTTCGTACTGTCGGTTGGCTTGAACCAAATCGGCGTGAACCAGAAAGGGTTCAAATTTGAGTTGTGCCCCGGTTTCGCCTTTGTTGTCGCAGACCGCCAAGTATTTGTTACCGTCTTCCGTCCCGATCCGGAATATCCCCTCGACATTCGCTTTGTACACCTCGCACTTCCAGCCGATTGAGAGTGGTCCGATTTCCGCATTGTTCTTAATGGTTGCCAGCGATTCACCGAGCGCAAGCGAGCTAAAATCTGCCGCGTAGACGACACCATTCGCTGTTGCACCACGACTCGGTGGAGCCTGCTTTGGTGTGACCTTGGGGCTTGGTGAATTGTTGCTGATCGCTGGCTTTTGCTGGGTTTGTGTCTGCTGGGTTTGCGCCGGTGGCGTGATCGCAGCAACCGGGTTCGGATTGGCGTTTTGCGTGACAACGGGTTTTGGATTTGAACCCGACAGCAAGATTCCGCCCAGCACGCCAACCACGATCAGCACTGCCAAACCGCTCCCCCCCGCGATGTACCACTTCTTGTGATTCGACGCTCCGGGCTGAGTTGGCTTCATCCGCGATTTTGTCGAATTCGCACCCACCATTCGCCGAGCGGCGGTCTCGCTCATCGGCGTCATATCGGAATTCGTGATCGGGTCTTGCGCAATGTTGCCGGTTGAGGGTGCGGGCAGCCACGGTGAGAGTGCATCAATCACATCGGCGGCACATTGGTAGCGATCCGCTGGTTTTTTCTGCAACATTTTCGCCACGACTTCGCTGAGTGCCGGTGGCACCATGCCCTTGAGCTTCGAGAGCCGGGGCGGTTCAGCCATTTGGTGTTGCATCAACTTCTGCACAGTGGAGCCGCGAAACGGTGGGTGCCCGGTCACGAGTGCAAACAGTGTCGCACCGAGACTGTAAATGTCGCTACGTTCATCGACCTTGCCCTGCATCGCTTGTTCGGGCGAAATGTAGTCCGCCGTCCCCGCGACATCGGAGGCGTCCCCGAGTTGAGCCGTCAGGTTGTCGTTTTCGTCGGTAAAAGAGCGTGCTAAACCCATGTCCAAAATCTTGATCGTGCCGTCTTTGGTCAGCATCAAGTTGCCCGGTTTGATGTCCCGGTGAACGAAGCCTTTTTCGTGAGCGTGTTGCAAGCCTGCCGCCGCCATTGCGACGTAGTGGGCCGCTTGTGCGAAGTGGAGTGGCCCGGTTTTCGCCATCAGCCCTTGGAGGTCGTTGCCCTCGATGTATTCCATCACGATGAAGTGAACGCCGTTGCCCTGGCTAATGTCGTGCAGCCGAACGATGTTCGAGTGATCCAGCGCCGCCGCCGCGCGAGCTTCCCGGTTGAAGCGTTCCAGGGTGAGTTTGTCGCGGGCCTTATCGACTGGAAGAACTTTTACGGCGACCTTTCGTTTCAACGATGTGTGTTCAGCCAGGAAGACCGTCCCCATTCCGCCTTTGCCGATCGGTTCCAGCAATTTGTACGTCCCGAGCATGAAGCCCCGAAACTTCCCGACCAGCAGTTGTTTGGCCTGGAACTGCGTCAACAGTCCCGATCGCATTAATATGGCCGCTGTCTTTTGAGGATCTTGCGGGACGGCTTCGGGGTTCGGGAAAACCTCCAATAATTTGCGTTCCTCAATCAAGCCGCTTTTGCGGACTACAGCGAGAAAATCACTAGCGACGGTGGGTACAGCCATGAGATTTGCGAGGGGGTTAGGAAAGGAACGCCGGTTAATTACTCATTCCGGAATTTAG
>JANLRE010001012.1:0-4691 GCA_031368205.1 Fimbriiglobus sp.
GTACGTGAGGCCGCTCCAGAACATTACCGGCATGACCAAGGCTGACGGCACCGCAAAGCACAAGTGAATGCGCAGGGCTTGGCGGGCGTCGTCGCTGAAGGTGCTGGTCACGTCCACGCCGAATCGCAACAGCAACTCGAAGCCGATTACGGTGGTCATGGTCAACACAAAGAACGCCGTGTTGATGCGACCGTGGAGTTTGCGGCGCCCGGTGGCGATGGCAAGAATTGCCGCGACGAACAGCACCGTGACGGCACACACGAGCACTTTCAAGGCAAGGATAATTTCCGGACCAGTCGGCATTGTTCACCAAGTTTGCTGCGTGTTCCACTCACCAATCATAGTGCGGCGAGAACGGCGTCGCCCATTTGCGTCGTCGTGGCCGTGCCGCCGAGGTCGGGCGTTTTGGCGGAGCCGGTGGCCAGCACTTTCGCCACGGCGTCGCGCACGGCCTGGCCGCTCTTGGCTAGCCCCAAGTGATCGAGCATGAGTGCCGCAGACAGGATTGCCGCCATCGGGTTGGCGATGCCCTTCCCGGCGATGTCGGGTGCGCTGCCGTGAACCGGCTCGAACATGCTGGGGAACGTTTTTGCCGGGTTGATGTTCGCGCTCGATGCCAAGCCGATGCTCCCGGTCACGGCAGCGCTCAAGTCCGTGAGGATGTCGCCGAACAAGTTACTGGCCACGACCACGTCGAACGATTCCGGCTTGCGCACAAAGTCCATCGCGGCGGCATCCACGAGCAACGACGACGATGCAACATCTGGGTACTCCTTCCGCACCGCCAAGTACGCATCGTCCCACAACCCGAGGCCGTAAACTTGGGCGTTGGATTTCGTGATGCTAGTGAGCTTCTTGCGGGGGCGTTTGCGAGCCGCTTCAAATGCAGCACGGAGGATTCGCTCACAACCACGGCGAGTGAACACGCCGGTTTGGACGGCAATTTCGTGTTCCGTGCCGGGGTACAAGTGCCCGCCAACGGGTGCGTACTCGCCCTCGGTGTTTTCCCGGTAGACCAGCATGTCGATTGATCCGGGTGCTTTCCCCACCAGCGGGCAGGGCACCCCGGCGAACAGGTAGGCCGGTCTCAGGTTCACGTACTGGTCGAACTTCCGGCGCATCGGCAGGAGCAGTTCATGGACGGTCACTTTGTCCGAAACGACCGCCGGGTTGCCGACCGCGCCGAACAGAATGGCGTCATGCTTGGCGAGTATCTCCCAACCGTCTTCGGGTAACATCCGGCCGTGTTGCTGGTAAAACGTCGTGGACCACGGCAGCTTGTTCCAGGTCATTTCGGCGTGGTCGAACTTCGGCGTGGCTTGGTCCACAACTCGAATCGCTTGGTCGATCACTTCCGGCCCGATGCCGTCGCCGCCGATCACTGCGATGCGATTGGGGGTGCGTGGTGCTGGCATTGTCGTCTTCTTTCCGTGTTGCTATTGGGTGAGGTTGGTTGGGGCATTGCGGGGCTTGTAACAACTGATCCGCCTGCCGGTCCGGTTTGTTTAATCCGCGCAATCAGCCTGCTCGGGTTCAATGCGTCCGTCCGCGCGGGAAAGCCGAACCGTTTCGTCACGCGGGGGTGGACCAAACGAAGTCGTCGGGGCAAAGTTTACAAAAGAGACATTCATGTGGCCGGGAATCCCGGAGGTTCCGGTGATGACAACCCGAATTGATTCGATGCAAACCCTACCCTTCCCCCATCAGCGCGTCGTTCGCTGTGTGGCAGTTCTGCTATTGGCTGCGAGCTTCGCCACGGTCGGTTGCAAGTGGCTGGGCGGCAGTAGTGGTGGCGGGAACAGTGATTCCCCGCGTAGCAACGGCGATCCACTATTAGGAAACCGTATCCCACCACAAGATGTGCCGGTGCCGGAACGGGGTGGCTACGCCCGCGATCGCAAAGACCCACTGCTCACTTCCCCCGCAGGCCGTGACAAAGGCAAGTCGGGCGACCGTGCGGGCAGCAAGGGCGATTCCAACGACCTCTCCGCGTTACCACCGCGTGCGTCGGGCAAAGAACCGTATCGCCCCACCCTGGAAACGACGCCTGCGGCGCTGGCCGGTGGCTTGATCCCGGGCAAAGAGTTGTCGATGGATCGTCGCACGCCCACGACGGCCACGGGTGGCACCGGACCTGTGCCACTCACCGCGTCCATCCCAGGTTCCACGAAACCGAGCGGCTTCGGGGGCGGGTTTGATGACGCGACGAAGTACCTGAAGTCCACCGGCGCGAAGTGGGACGGCCCGTTCAAGGAAGGCGAGCAATACGTGGTCCGCGTCTCGGTGCCAATTTCCGAAGGTCAACCGGCCCCGGTGCGCCGCTACGAAGGCACGGGGGCCACGCCCGCTGCCGCAATTCAACAAGCCGTCGAGCAAATCCGCACCGACCGGAAGTGATGAGTCAGGCACGCTTTACAAAAGTTGCTGTGAAGTTGGTTTCGGTTTGGTGGCCCCGATAGGGGTCATGGCGTGTAGCCACGGGTGGAGCGCTTCGCGCAACCCGTGGAACCTTGACCCCACTACTCGACTGCCCTGAAGGGGCAGAGGGATTCCTTCGCCCCTTCAGGGCGAGTGACAACAGGCTGTCATTATCCACGGGTTGCGCTTCGCTTCACCCGTGGCTACAATCCGGTGCCCCTACAGGGCACAAATCAAATAATCGACGAAGAGCGGCCACACATATCCGGTAGTGATCGTGTTACTTTTTTGAGGCAAGTATCTTCACATCGGTGTCGCTTAATTCCGTATGAAACACCGCGAATTCGTCGAAGGCACACTCCGCCGTGCCAGTCGAAATCACGCCGAGTTTGACCGTAGACCACGAGCCGTGCTTGGACCGAACGGGGTCGAACACGGGTTGGACGGCGGTGCCGTTCACGTAGAACTTGTGCGACGTGTCTTCCCCGCGAGTCAGTACGAAGTGAAACCATTCGGCCCGGTCAGGTCGGGCCGTGATGAACATGTTGGCGGCCCCGTCCGCGTTCGACAGGGACACGAGCAGTTTCTCGCCGAGAACACGAATTGTGATTTCACCACCCTTCAAAATTTTCACGTCGTTGCCAGAAGTTCGCACCCATCCGGCGACGCTATACGTGGCGTAATCGCGTTGCTCCGGCTCTTGATTCATCGTGAAGCGGAACGCTTCGGTAAAGGATGACAAATCCACTGCCGCCTGCTGCGGCGTGAGGGTGATGTTCAGTCCCTTGCCGGTCGGGCTGTCAATCGGGGTGGCGTTGGCGTGAACAAACACCGCCCGTTTCGTAATCGCTTCCGGTGTGGATTCGTCGCCCACGGTGTCGAACGGCAAATACAGCGCGGGCGTCGGCACTCCGCTATCCGGGTGAAGCAAATCAGGCTCCGTGACTGCTGCATCGGGCGCAGGGGGTTTGGCTCGGAGGGCTTTTGCACTTTGAAGTAACGCAGGGTCGGTGACGGTGAGGGATTCCAGGAAGCGTTTCACACGGGGGTCACTCGCCGTGAAATCCTTCCCGGCAGCGAGAAGCAAGTAGTGCCGATCGCCGACCAATACCGCACGACCAACGACGTTGCCGTGCTTGGGGATCGTGTAAGTTCGTTGAAGTGCCGGGTAATCGCCGAATTGAAACGATTCTTCGGTGGCGAATTTCAGGCCGATTGATTGTTGCTCGAACGGTCCGAACACGTCACGCAACTGTGTCTCAAGGGGTTTTCCCGTCGCGTCATTTTCATACTTCATAGCGGCGATGCCGAAGCTCTCGAAGGGTTGTTCGCGTCGGGTGGCATATTGCTGCGGAAATCCGTTGAAGCCGGTGCAGATGACGACTTCACACTCGAAGTCTGGCAGCTCAATTTTGCAGCCGTAGCCGTCGGGTTCAAAAAATTGCCAGTCGTCTTCATCGGGAAACTGTGGGAACTCCAACATCAGGTTGTGATCGAAGGCGCCGACGTGCCAAAAGCCGGTGAGGACGAGGCCGACCGTCGTGAGGGACAGGAGCCAGACGAGGCTAATGACCACGCGCCAGCGGGGGAACGTGACGTGTTTGGCTTGCGGGTCGCTACTCACGGCGTGTCTCACTTGTTGGCTTCCGCCACGGCACGGGCTTCGGTGGCGCGCACGTCGAACAGTCGGCTACCGCCCATTACGTCAAAGCTTTCGCGGATCAGTGGCGGGAAATTGCACAGCACCAGCTTGGCGTGCTTGGCAGCCACTTCATTGCGCATTTCGAGGAGCATGACGAAGAAGATCGACGGCATCCACTCCAACAATCCGAAGTTGACGACGAGGGTTTCGCCCGCGTCCAGTTTGCCCAGTGCGGCGGTGCGGACCTCTTGGTAGAGTTCGCAATCGCTGATCGGCGTCGTGTCGTACAACACCGCCCGAAGGTCCGGGCGAGCGAACCGGACCACCCAGGTCCGCGAATTGGGACGGTCACACACGATGTTCACATCAGGTACCATAGGGCCTCGCCTTATTCAAATCCGAATCCTGAACTCACGACCCCGATTTTATCGCGCCGCCAGTCGATGGGGAAACATCGGGCCGGGGCCGAACGGATTGATGAGCAAGCCATCGACGCCTTGTTCGGGCAGAATCTCAAGGAGTTGCTCGCCCGTGGTGAACACCTGCCGCACATCGTTGCGCACCGCGTCCGGTAACCGGGTCAACAGGTCGCGGGCACAATCGGCTGCCGTCACCACGACCGCCGGGTTCA
>JANLRE010001044.1:0-3411 GCA_031368205.1 Fimbriiglobus sp.
GTGAGTCGCAAGTGTATATATCGAGTGTCAGGTTAATGTTGAGACGGCTGACAAATATGAGTATGACCCCCGGTTCAGGCGGTGCCTCAAACGCTCAAAATCCTAGGCTCGCCGCATGATTCTTTACCGTATGGTCTCTGAACGGGCCGTGCTACTCGGCACGCCAAATATGTAAGTATTAAATCGACCACAATCGTAGTTATTTGGAGAAAGCGATGAGACCAATCTGTGCTTTAGTGCTGGCTTTGTCTGCAGTAACTTTTGACGACTATCAAGACAAAATCAGATACCTTAGCATTCTCGATGCGGAATGTATTGCTGACCTGAGCCAGCTAATCGCTGTCGCACCCAAAGAGATCGAATTCTTTGCAGCAATCATTGACAATCCAAAATCAAGTTTTTACCGCTTGTGCCGCACCTACTACGTGCTTGATAGAGCTAAGATTGATCACAAGCGATTCCTTTCCTCAGCACTCCGAGATGTTTTGAGTGATAACGCGAGCCTGCGATCTACTGCAACTGACTATATCGGGAAAGCGGGATCGGCCAATGAATCCGGCGTGCTATTGATGTTGCTCTCCGATCCAGAATACAGCGTGGTGCATTCTGCTGTGCTTGTGCTATCAAACAAAGGAGATGACAGAACCGTTGTCGCGTTGAACATCTGGCTGCGGCATAACCCGGAGATCGAAAACACGCCCGCGAACAGGATTAAAGTTCTCCCTCGCCGGGCAGTCATATCGGTCCGCGACACCATTCAAGCCCGCCTCGACGCGGCAAAGAAAGCACCGCCCGTCGATCCCATGCCTAAGAAGTAGCCCTTACACGTTCATTCGGTGCGGGACGAAGCGGCTGGTGTTTTGGGTGATGATCGTGTCGTCTTCGCGGACGCCGATGCCGCAGGCCCAGCCGTTGACGACCCAACTTCCGATGACGGCGTGGTGGCCGTCGAACGACATGAGCTTGGTGAGTTGTTGGTAGACCACGGCGCGCTCGTCGGTGTACGGGCCGGCGGTTTCTTGGATCACCTTGCCGCCGCTGACGATCCGGATGTTCGACCCCTCGCGGGCGTGGACCGGCTTGCGGACGTAGTCGCCGGGGAGTGGGTCGAAGGAGGCCGGGAGCAGGTAGGGCGAATCGGGGAAGAGTTCCCACAACAGCGGCAGGATGGACTTCGACGACAGGATCATTTTCCACGCCGGTTCGGTCCACGATGTGGGGGCTTGCAGGATGTTCGGGCCGAACTGGTCGCGGGTCAGCCACTCCCACGGGTACAGCTTAAAAATGCGGTGAATCGGGTTGCCGCCGCCATCGACGAACCGCCCGCGCCGTTGGTCCCAGCCGATCTGCTTCAAGTCGATACTGGCCGTGGTCAGCCCGGCGCGAATGGCTGTGTCCCGCAGGTAGTCGATCGTGATTGCGTCTTCCTCAAAGTTCTGAAACGTCGTGAAGTGGACGGTGCTGTCGTCGTGTTCCTTCAGCGCCGGCCACGCGGACTCGACGAGCCGTTCGTCGATGCTGTTGAACTGGTCGCCGTGCGGGTCGATGTCTTGCAGCCAATCCCACTGGATGACGGCGGCTTCCAGGAGTGCGGTCGGGGTGTCCGCGTTGTACTCCAGTAACTTCGGCGGCTCGTTCCCGTTGAACGCCAAATCGAACCGCCCGTAGATCGACACCTCGTCATCGTTCCAACTCCGCACCACCAGTTCGGCAAAGCCGTCCGGGATCAGGAACAGCGCGAACAGTTTCTCGTCAATAACATGTTGCACCAACTTCAGGCACATCTCATGTAAGGCATAAGTCGCCTGTTCCAGCGTGTCGATTTCCTTCCGCGAAAAGACGTAGCACGCCGACTCGTCCCAGTACCGCCCGTTCGCCCCCGTGTGAAACGTGAACCCCCGCGATTCCACACGCTGCTGCCAGTTCGGTCGCGGGGTCATCGGCTCGCGGTGCATGGGTCACCAATGATATGTTATCGTTACAAAGCAACAATCAACTTCAACTTTATCACTTCGCGGGTGGCTGCATGATGCGATACGTCATGCCGAGTATGATTAGTGATAATACTCCAAGTATGCCAACCCAGGGTTTCAAAAATTCACTGGCGCCGAAACTCAGCAGGACAATCAGCAGTAGCATAAATACAACGAACGCCACGGCATATGTGTTAAAATTAATGGGTCTTATGCGGTGATTACTTGTCATGTTAGTATTCAAACAGGCCCGGTTCTTGAGACATTGCAGTTTATTATCACATTCCATCAGCTCGGAACCCGAGAAGATAGGTCAAGGTGTTTACGAAACCAAGCTGAAGAACAGTTCTTCGAGGTCGTCTTGTTGGAACTGGTTGCGGAGTTCGGGCAGGGTGCCGGTGGCGACGATGCTGCCTTTGGACATGATGGCGACGCGGTCGCAGAGCTTTTCGACCTCGCGCATGATGTGCGTGGAGAACAGGATCGTTTTGCCACGCCCGCGCAACTCGGCGATGCTTTTCAGCACGGCGCGTTGAACGAGAATGTCTAGCCCCGCCGTCGGTTCGTCGAAGATTAGTACGCTGGGGTCGTGGACCAAAGCCCGCGCGATCGAGACTTTTTGCTTCATCCCGGTGCTGAGTCGGCCACCGGGCACGTCGCGGAAGTCGTTCATTTGCAAGCTGTCGAACAGCGTTTCGAGCCGGGTTTGCAGGGCTTTTTCACTCAACCCGTACAGCCTTCCGTAGTAGCCGACCATCTCCCACGCGGTCATGCGGTCGTACACGCCGGTGTTCGCAGACAGAAACCCAATCGACTGCCGCACCAACCCCGGCGCCTCCACGATGTCATGCCCCGCGACCGTGGCGAACCCTTCGGAGGGCTTCAGCACCGTGCAGAGCATCCGCAGCGTGGTCGTCTTCCCGGCGCCATTGGGGCCGAGTAGCCCGAAGACCTCACCGGGCCGCACGATAAAGTTGAGGTCGTTGACCGCAGGCACCCTCGTACCGTCCGGTGCGGTGAAGTATTTCGTCAACCCTTCGACTTCGATCATGTGCGGCTTTCGTATTTTGTCGTTCCCGGCGAACCGGCGACGTTAGTCGCCTGGGTGAAACCTACCCGTGGCTAGTGGCAGTCCACACGACAGCTTACGCAGTCGGTTCGCCGGGATCGAGTGGATCACTTCTTCAGCCCCAAAATCCAATCGGCCATCAGCGTGAGCGTGGCCGGGTCGAAGGTCACTTCGATCTTGCCGTACTCTTCGAGCTTGCCGGTTTTCGTCGGTTGGAACAGGTGGTTGGTGCCGGGGATCATTTGCGTCTTGAAGTTCTTGTTGCCGCCTGCTTTCAGCGCGGCGTCGATGGCGGCGAGGTTCTCTTTGGCGCGGACTTGGATGTCGAATTCGCCGTTGATGGCCAGCACCGGGCACGTCACTTTTTGT
>JANLRE010001110.1:0-6805 GCA_031368205.1 Fimbriiglobus sp.
GCAAAAAGCCCGCACCCTAGCGCTCGCCTGGGAAACCTTCGGCCCCGGTGCCAAAAGTTATGCGGAATAATGAGGGCCATGCCCTGGGCTGACTGAACGCCCCTTTCAGGGCCGAAAACCCGTTGATGACAGAGTGCCAGATAATTTTGCCAGACCCTACAGAGAAGCAAGAAATCGGATTGGATTTCTCCGTGGCTTTCCGTGCCCTCTGTGGTGAATGCGGTCTTAGGACGCCCAGTGCTTTTAGCTACATCCAACATCCGTTACCAACACGGGTCGGCATCGAAAATCTCTTCGTTCTTGTGGGGGCTTGGAAAATCTGGCCCGATTGGTAACGAATTCATCTCAAGCGTCGGTATTGTGTTGCACCACGTGGGCGGCGGGCGGCAAAATACCGGCGTTCCGTTTCTTGGCTGGGGTTCGGAGGGATCACGATGAGTCTGTGGGACCGCGTCACTGGCGAATTGCTCGACATCATCGAGTGGACCGAGCCGTCGCAAAACGAAATCTTGGCGTACCGATTCACCCGGTACAAGAACGAAATCAAGAACGGCGCGAAGCTGATCGTCCGGGAAGGACAAGCGGCGGTGTTCGTGAAGGAGGGGGAACTCGCGGACGTGAAGACGCCGGGGATGTACACCCTCGACACCAACAACATGCCGATCTTGTCCACGATTCTGGGGTGGAAGTACGGCTTTGAATCGCCGTTCAAGTGCGAAGTGTACTTCATCGCCACGCGGCAGTGGACCGACCAGAAATGGGGCACGCAAAACCCGGTCATGATGCGTGACCCGGAGTTCGGGCCGATCCGGGTGCGGGCGTTCGGCAACTACGCCTTCAAGATCACCGATCCGGGGACGTTCCTCAAAGAAATCGTCGCCACTGATCCGTCGCTTGAAGCCTACGAAATCACCGCGCAGTTTCGGAACACGATTGTGTCACGGTTCGTCGATACGATGGGCGCGGCGAAGATTCCGATGCTGGATTTGGCCGGGAATTACGAGAAAGTCAGCCAACTCGCACTGGTCAAGATCGCGCCCGAACTGGCGAAGATGGGCATCTCGCTGACCCAGTTTTTCGTGGAGAACATCTCCCTTCCGCCGGAAGTCGAAGCGGCCCTCGACAAGCGTTCGCAAATGAGCGTGCTGGGCAATCTCGATCAATACATGAAGTTCCAATCCGCCGAAGCGATCCGCGACGCTGCGCAAAATCCTGGCGGTGCGGCGGGCATGGGCGTCGGGCTTGGGGCCGGTATTGCGTTAGGGCAGCAGATGGGCAACGCGATGAACGCCGGTGCCGCTGCCAACCCGCAGACCACGGCGTCTGCACCACCGCCGTTACCAACTGCCGCGAAGTTTCATGTCGCCATCGCCGGTGCCGCCGCCGGGCCGTTTGACTTGCCGACCCTCGCAACGAAGATCGCCGACGGGAGCGTCACCCGCAGTTCCTTAGCCTGGAAAGCCGGCATGGCGCAGTGGGCCGCCGCCGACAGCATCGCGGAGTTGCAAAGTTTGTTCGCGGCCGTGCCACCGGCGTTGCCGAAATCGTGACGGGAAGTGGGAAGCTGTCACCAGTTTCGTTTAGTCTCTCAAACCCAACTTCACCACACGATAAATTGAGGAGAGTGCCGTGCGTTTTCAATCCCAAGCCGTTCTTTGTATCGCAGGGATCGTCGCCTGTTTTTTAGCCGGTTGTAGTTGGCTAGGCAGCTCGAAGACCCCGTTGGAGCAAATCCTGTCAAATTTCAAGGACGGCAAGCAGGACGAATCCGTCCAGAAGTTCATCGATTCGGATTGGCATCTCTCCCCGGCCTTCGGGAAGAACTCGCCGATGAACGCACGGGAGGCGGATTTTGCGAGCCTCACTGCCGAAAAACGAGACCAGATCGTGAAGGGCGTTCTGGAGCATACGAATCTCATTCGGTCGTTAGCAAAGGCAGTCTCGGACAAGAGCAATTCGATTGTGAAGTCCGACCCGAAACAGGCGCAGAAAGGGAAGGCGATGCTCAAGGAACTCGGCAAGAAAATGGACCAACCCGAAGGATTGAAAATCATCCAACTGATCGGTCAGGCCGTGGGTAAACTTGGGAATTGACACGCTGCGAATGCTGCGGGCCGTCGTGCTAAACCTAGTACCCGTTCAGGTATCAGCTGCTACCTCACCCCCTAGCCCCCTCTCCGATACGAGGACTTCCTTCTTCCTTCCCTCCGCGTGCGGGGGGACTGAGGGGGGTTGATCGCTACCTCCCGTAGCGGGGATGTGTTTGTCTCGTGTGGCTGGTTCGACCCCACCCCAGCCCTCCCCGCAGACGGGGAGGGAGAAAAACCCGTCTTCCTTTAGTTTGGTAGTTTTATGTCCGAAAAAGCTCCTCCGCTCGAAGTCAAACCGCCGATCGTCTCGACGGCTCCGCCTTCGGGGCGGAAGTTCCCGTGTGCGAATTGCGGCGCGCGGCTTGACTTCGATCCGGCGGTCCGTGGGTTGAAATGCCCCTATTGCGGTTTCACGGAAGTGATTCAGCGTGACGAAAAGGTGGAGATTCCGGAGCGCGATTATCAGGAGTATCTCGACAAAGAAGAGAGCAAGGGCAAAGCCATTGAAGGGCACACGTCCCAAACCCGGTGCCCCGGATGTGGTGCAATTGTTTTGCTCGAAGATAAGGTTGCGACCGATCGCTGCCCGTTCTGCACCACGCACCTGGAAACACAGCCGGAGGTGGTGAGCGGGATGATCGCGCCGGAGTCGGTGTTGCCATTTCAGCTTGATTTGAAGGCCGCACGCAATGCGTTCACGACTTGGCTACAGGGTCTCTGGTTCGCGCCGTCGGAATTGAAGTCGGTCGCCAACCTTGGGCAACTCAATGGCGTCTACCTGCCGTACTGGACCTACGACACGATGACGTACAGCTTCTACGAAGGGCAACGCGGTGATGACTACACGGTGACGCAAACTTACGCTGCGACGCTGTCGGATGGCCGCACCGAACAACGGACGCGGGCCGTCGTGCAAACCCGGTGGTCGAGCGTGTCCGGGGAAGTGCAAAACTTCTTCGACGACGTTCTGGTCTGCGGGTCGAAAAGCATTCCGCTGGAACGACTCGATGACCTTGGCGATTGGAGCTTGCCGAAGTTAGCGCCGTTCAATGCGGGGTATTTGAGTGGCTTCCACACGGAACGCTACGCCATCGGGTTACGAGACGGTTTTACGCAAGCAAAGGTGCTGATCGAACCCGAGATCATCAACTTGATTCGCCGTGACATCGGCGGGGACCACCAACAGATCGGCACCAAGCGAACACGCTACTCCGGTATCACGTTCAAGCATTTGCTGCTGCCGGTCTGGGTGGCCGTTTACCGCTACCACGACAAGACATTTCAAGTGATCGTCAACGGCCAAACCGGGCGTGTCTCCGGGGTGCGACCGTGGAGTTGGCTGAAGATTTCGGTCCTCGCTGCGGCGATCCTGTTCGTGATCGGTGTGACAATCGCCATCGTCATGAGCCAACAATAACGGTACCAACCCTGCCACTGCGCAACTGGGTGTCACGAACTTCTCTGGCACTCATTCATCAACGGGTTTTCGGCCCTGAAAGGGTCGTGCTATCAGCCCAGGGCAATGCCCTGGAAACTGGCACCCAGGGCATTGCCCTGGGCTAACAGAACGTGCCTTTCAGGCCCGAAAACTATGAGAATTCAACCGCCCGAATAATTTGCCGAATCCTAGACAAACTTTCACCAACAAACGCGACACCTACCACGTCATTTCTGCAAGACGCGGATTTCCACCTTGCGAAACTCGACCGGGTGGCTTTCGGCCTGTAACGAAATAAAGCCTTCGCTGATGAGTAATTTCCCGTCCACGATCAGCTTCTTGCCGTCGGCATCCCGGTCGTCGTATTGCGGCTGTTCGTACTCCATGACGACATCGCCGTTGACAATGTGCTTGATTGTGGTGCTGCCACGAACTTCCATTTCGATCGTCACCCACTGGTCGCCGTGGAAAGTTTTCGACTTCGAGTTATTGCAATGAGTCTTGTTCAGCTTGCCCGCTAACACAATGTTCGTGCCGGGGGAGCAAACGCTGCCTGTCGGGCGGGCATCTTTGCCGTTGCCCCCGAGGAACTGGGCCTCGATCGAGACCGGGAATTCTTGGTCCTTCGTCATCGTCTTCGGGTCTTGGCAATGCAGCATGGCCCCACTATTGCGGAACGCCCACGCCGGCCCACCCTTGGCTTGCTCGCCCACAAACCGATACTCGACCCGCAACACGTAATGCGAAAACTTGTCCTTGTAGAAGAGGTGACCAAACTCGCCGTCGAACTTCGCGTACTTGTCGTAAGCCACGCGAAGAATGCCGTTCTCCACGCGGAACGTATCGTTGAAGTTTTCGCCCAGGTTATGCTTCGCAAACTTCGGCGTCCAACCGTCGAGGTTCTTGCCGTTGAAGAGCGGAATCCACTCGTCTTTCTTCGCACCCTCTTGGGGGAGCATGGCCGGAGTGATTGCGAAGAGCATGACCAAGGTCGGCAAGAGTAGGCGGAACATGGGAGAGGTTTCCAGGTGGTGGTGTGGGGTGAGACCCAAACAGATTGCGGGTATTGTGTCCGTTTTCAACCGTTGTGGCTAGAAGCACTTCGCAAGACTGCGCCATCCACGGGGTGCGGCAAAACCGACCGAGCGTGCGGAATATGAACGGCAGTCCGATACCTGCTACAAACGTTACCACCGTAACAGCGTTGTAGAGTTCAGTTCGTCCTGGGTACGGCGGAAGCGTTTCCGACCGACCGATTTACAAGACCACCCGACCGACTTTACATGGACCGAACATGAACGCGATGAAAAGTATGACCGTGGTTCTCGGCCTGACCACCATTGTTTTGGCGTCTGACAACCAGCCGGCCCAGAACGCCGCGAAGCCGAACGTGGAAGTGCTGCCAGCACCCCGAGAGAAAACCGCCGAACCAACCAAGCCAAAGTACCTCGTGTACACTCGGTACAGTGACTTATCCCGATCAGGCATTGGCGAAGCGGACACAAAGGAGCCACCGTTCCCGTTCAATTGTGTCACACTGACAATTGACACGTGGCAATCAACACGAGAGTACACCAACACAATCAATGTGTCTTGGACTCTTGAATACTCTGGGAAAAGACTCCCGTTCATTGTCGCACGGCCGACAGTGGAGTACTTTGAAGGTAATGACCAAGATACACAAATTCTGTTTTGCATAGAGGGTCGAAGTGGGGAATCGTATCAATTCGTGATCCAGAATGTCCCTGCAGTATCCATCCGCGAAAACGTCCCATCTTACTTGCGATCCGGATTCATAAGCACCAAAGGAAAAGAGCGGACATTGGATGGCAAATTCCAGTTTCAAGCGGATGACATCAAACGATATCTGCTTGCGAAAAACCGGGCAGAGTTTAAGGATATCGTAAATCCAGTATTTTATATCAGGATGATACACACGCCTACGGATCGAGGTATACACTACAATCTGGATGCCTGGACTGGTCAAGTCACGTCTAATACTAAGAAACTTGTGATGCAAAACTGGTAGCCTTGTTTTAAATACTGGAGATACTATGAAAAAACTTTCGCCTTGCGATAAATGCACAACTCTTGCTCTAACCGACCTTGAGCAAAGGCTAGTACCTGCGGTCTGGCCGTTCGGTAACACGGATTCGCCACAATTTGACCAGTTTCTCGAAACGTGGGGACAGTATCAAGAAATCCCGACTACGAATCCAGATGGGTCGAAACTTGACCAATCCGTGCATTACCACGAAGGCATGGACATCGCAATGCCTGCCGGCACACCAGTCCGCGCGGTTGCGGATGGATTCATTAAATACATATTCATCATTGGCTCACGTACACCGTATGACAATGTTGTCGTAGTGACGGACAAGAAAGATGGCAATATCGGCTGGAATATCAAACACATCGTGCCGGATAACAAACTGAAAGTTGGCAATCCGATTTCTGTTGGGCAAGTGATCGGGGAAGTCGCGCCGGTTCGGCAAGAAATTTCTCAGTTTTTCCCTCCACATCTGCACTTGGACCGTGGTAAAGGTTTTGACGGTACGTTGGTCCAGGATGGCGGACGAAGACTACTCAAACCGAACATGAATCCAGTTCTGGAGTTCCCCTCTGCATTGGCAAAAGACAATGCTGCACCGACAATTCGTGGTGTCTCGTACCGCTTACAGTCAGATGACGTCACAAATCCAGGAGCGGCTCCTGGAGATGAAGTGCCTCGCAAATCCGCCAAATACTTCAACAACTTGGTAACCGTGGACGGCGATGACGTAGTACACGTCGGCCGTAAGGCGATGGCCAAATCGCAAAGCGGAGTTACAGTTAGTGATGAAACTGGTAACGCCAACATCGACATCATCGTGGACGCGTTCGACAAGTTTGGCACCGGCAAATACAACTTAAACATTTACCAACTCGGGTTTACAATCACGGGCGAAGCGTTCGGCGAGTCCACGGGCTTCATTCCGTCGATCGACTTTGCCGAACAACCAAATGCGAATTCCGTGACGCGAAACGCCAATTTCGCCATCACCCGTTCGATTTACGAAAACGACACCCGCAACAACAGCAGCGTTGACGGACCGTATTTCTACATCGCTACGAACACGTACAAAGACACCAAGGCCAAGTACGAATTCGGCAAAGGAACGAACTTTGTTGCCGACAACAAAAAGTACTACTGGAACACCGATGTCACCAAAAAGAAAGCTTGGAACACGACCGACGAGAACTTAAACACCCCGTTCAACGCGAAGGCGGAATTTCC
>JANLRE010001172.1:0-1371 GCA_031368205.1 Fimbriiglobus sp.
TCCACGGATCCGCAAGGCCGCACACGAAACTGACAAGCCGTTGTCACTGGCCGATCGGCTGACTCCGCTCGTCGAAGGCGCGATTGCGGGCAAGCTTTCCGTCGCGGAGTTGGCCAAGCTCGAACGCGGGCTGTTTACCTATTGGCGCAACCGCCTCAAACTCGATCACACCGAACCGGCGGTTGCCATTCAAACGCTCCGTAACCACACTGATGCCGGGCCGCTTTTGGTGCAACTGGAATCGTGGTTGCACAAGCCGGGGCCACGCGCAGCCGTCAACGTCGCGGACTTGCTGAAGCCGTACCGGGATCTCGCGCCGGACGCCGTGGAACTGGGGGAATCGAAATGACCGAACTCATCGACCTCCTGTTCCCGACGTTCGCCACGCCGATGATGTTGTTCGGCTTAATCGTCCCCGCGATGCTGTTCGCGTGGGTGTGGAGCAATCGGTGGGCGATGCCGTCGCGGCGGGTGGTGCTGCCACTTGATGGTGCGAAAGTGGGTAGCGGTTGGACGTGGTGGACGGTCATCACCCTTGCGGAATGTCTACCGCCGTTGATCCTGGCCGTCGGCATTGTGTTGCTGGCCGGGCCGCAGCGAAACGGGCCGCCGCAACAGAAGCGGGCGCTCACCAACATCCAGATTTGCCTCGACGTTTCCGGAAGTATGATGGCTTCCTACGGCGACGGCAACCGCTACGACGGCGCGACCAAGGCGATTGATAAGTTCTTGGATTACCGCAAAGGCGACGCCTTCGGGCTGACGTTTTTCGGCGACGCCTTCGTCCACTGGGTGCCGCTCACGTCCGACCCGTCGGCGATTCGGTGTTCGTTCCCGTTCATGAAGCCCGACATGACGCCGCCCGCGTTTTGGGGCACGGCCATCGCCAAGGTTTTACGGGGCGCGAAGAAAGAGTTGATGAGCCGTGACGAAGGCGACCGGATGATTTTGATCGTGACCGATGGCGAAAGCTATGACCTAATTGGAGCGGAAAATGAACTGGCGAAGGAACTGAAAGACGCGAACATCACCGTCTTCTGCGTGATCGCCGCGAACTTCGACCCGCAAGCGGAAATGATGACGATCTGCCGCGAAACGGGCGGGGAGGCGTTCCGCGCCGATGAGCCGGACGCCCTCGGAATCGTGTTCAAAAAGATCGACACCATGAAGCAAGTGAAGTTCACGCCGACGTTCGTCGAGACCGTCGATCATTACCGACCGTACACGCTGGCGGGCTTGATCCTGATCGCCCTCAGCACGCTGGCGCACTTCGGATTGAGGTACACGCCGTGGTAGAAGACGACGCCATTGAGTACGGCTTGCTCGCGGCGGTGACGGCGTTCGTGCTGGTCACGGGCGCGGAGTTTTTGC
>JANLRE010001173.1:0-1404 GCA_031368205.1 Fimbriiglobus sp.
TCGGCGCGGACATCACAGACCGCAACAAGTTGTGCGTGTTCGTTCGTTTCAAAGGCTTGGGCGTAGCTCTGGGCAATCCCGCCGGTGCCGACCAGGGCGAATTTCACAGGGTTGTTCACGAGGCACCCACTTTCTGCGCAACGGCTGCCAACTTCGGCTGCGCGAGACGGTTCGCCGCTTGGTAGATCGACGCGGCCAAGTAGTTCAGGTGTTCCTCGGTGTACTTCTCGTTCCACGGCAACACGAGTACGCGGTCCAGGTAGTCGAACGTGCCGGGGAACCGTTCGGTGGCGTAATCGACGGCGTCCGGGGTGGCCAGCGTGAACGGCCAGCGGCTGTTGCCGAAGGTGCGTTGGTCGCGGATGATTTCGCAGCGGAATGCGGGCTTTTGAATGTAGCGCGGCGCGGAGGCGATGTTCATTTCCTTGAGCGCCTTGCCCAGGGCCGCCGGACCGCCAGGGATGACGTTCGGGTCCACACGCAGGCAGTACTTCCAATAGACGTGCGTACTGTTCGCAGCCACTTGCGGCACTTCAATTCCCGGCGTGCCGTCCAGGAGTTGGTCCATGCGCGCGGCCATTGTGGATCGGGCTTCAACAACACCCGCGAGCTTCGGCAGTTGAGCGACCGCACACGCGGCTTGGAGTTCGGTGTAACGGTAATTCAGCGACAAGAAGTAGTGGTCCGGGTGCGGGTCGCCGTAGCCCCACGCTTTGTTCGCAAACAGGTAGACCCGCCGTGCGAGTGCCGCATCGTTCGTGACCACCAACCCACCTTCGCCAGTGGTGATGTGCTTGCCTTGTTGCAAGCTGAAACAGCCGATCGCGCCGAACGTCCCGACTTGTTGGCCACAGTGCGTGGCGAGAAACGCTTGAGCGCAGTCTTCAATCACGGGGATGTTGCGACTGTTCGCCACGGCCATGATTGCGGTCATGTCGCAGGGGTTGCCGAACAGGTGCGTGACGATGATCGCTTTGGTGCGGGGCGTGATTCGCTTGGCAATCGTCTCCGCAGTCACGTTGCCCGTGACGGGGTCCACATCGGCAAAGACTGGGATCGCGCCTTGGTACAGAATCGGCGTCAGGGCGCCCATGTCCGTGATCGAGGTGGTGATAACCTCGTCGCCGGGTTCGGGGTTGAGCGCGGCCACGGCGCAGTGGATCGCGGCGCTTCCGGAGCTGCACGCCACGACGTGCTTGACGCCGACGAGATCGGCGAATTGTGTCTCCAGTTTTTTGCCGAACTCGCCCTTGGTCACGGTGAGCGTGCCGGAGCGAATCACTTCCGTGATGAGGGCGATTTCTTCTTCGCCCAAGGTGCGGCCGGTGGCATCTTGGTCGGACGGTAACGAAACGTTCGTGACCGCTTTTAGCGGAATGTTCATGGGGCGAAAATCTCGGACCG
>JANLRE010000012.1:0-8569 GCA_031368205.1 Fimbriiglobus sp.
CAGCGGGTGTTCCCCGCCCAGTTGCTCGGCCAGGAACGTGAGGGACGTTTGCAGGCGGCGTACTTCCAGGTTCGCGTAAATGGGTGCCGGACTGTACAGCGTTAACTTCAACGAATCGAGTGCCGATTCGCGGTACTCACGCAGCCGTTCGGAGTTCTTCTTCGGCAACTCATCAGCCATGCGAACGCAGTGCCGCGCGATGGGGTACAGGTCCGCGAAGAAGGCATCGCCGCGTTCAAGTAGGGAGTATTCCTTCTCGAACGTCCGCAACTTTTGCTGCGCGACTTCGACGACCTTCCACGGCGCATTCTCGGGCATTGCAACTGGTTTCAACAGCACCGGGGCGAAGCCCTGCAACTCCGCTTCGCTGCGGTCTTTCTGGGCGATGATCTTCGGGTCGAGCAAGCCGACGAGTTGTCCGGCGAACGCCTTGCGGCGGTTGGCAATGCTGTGCAGCACGTTTGCGGCTTGGCGGCGCTGTTCGGGGGATTCTTCGCTGTACTGAATCATCGCCGCTTCATTCGCCCGCAACCGGGCGAGGTCGTAGGGCAACGTCACGTCGCGGCGATGCTTGATCTTGGCGAGCGTCTCCAGTCGGTTCGTCGTGCCGGGGTGCCCGGTCACCAACACGAGATCGTTTTCCTTCGGCCCGACAACGGACCACTTGAAGAAGTGCGTGATCTTGGCCGGTTGGTCGTTCTCGTAGGCGCGGAAGAAGGCAACATCCAGGCTGTGGCGGGGGTACTCGAAGTTGTCCACGTCGCCGCCGAACGACGCGATGCCCTGTTCCGGCGCGAAGACGAGGCGGACATCGGTGTACTTTTTGTAACGGTACAGATGATACAGACCGCCCTGATACAGCGTGGTCACGTCCGACCGCAGCCCGGTTTTGGCGAGCGATTCTTTCTCAATCTCGCTCATCACCCCGCGCCGCGCTGATGCCGCTTCGCTCAACTTCATGTCCGGTTTCACGGCAGCCGCTACTTTGTCCGTGACATCCTCAATGGACTGCAACACGTTGAGTTCCATGTCCTGACACTTCAGTTCCTCGGTGCGAGTTTTCGCATAGAACCCGTTCCGCATCAGGTCGCGGTCTTTCGTACTCAGCTTCTGAATCGCGTCCGAGCCGACGTGGTGGTTCGTGACCACCAACCCGTCCGCCGAGACGAACCCGCCCGACGCCCCTGGAAACCGCACCGACCCGAGCATCGCGTTTTGCAAGAACTCGTCGGTGAGGTCGAAGTTGTACTTGGTCTTCAATAATTCCTTGGGTGGATCATTCGGGAGCCACATGCCTTCGTCCGATCGGCCAATCATTCCGATACCTCCCCATCCCCAAGCAATTGAGATGCAAACCGCTAGCATCCGAAGCATTCGACACATAGCGAAACCCTCTGGTATAGTGTTAGCACGATTGGGGTATCAAACGGCAAGCGGTCGGGTCGTCAAGATCGGTGCGACGAATAACCACGAAGCCGTAACTGCTTTTCTCGCCAAGTCCGGGAGCTTTCATGGCCGCCGATTTCACCCCGACACATCACATGGTCACCGGCACGATTGCCATCAAGGGCGACGGCTGGGAACTGAAAACCCAGGTGACCGTTCCGGCGGGGCCGACGCGGATGGACGAACTGTTGCCACTGGTGTTTGGGCTTTCGGATGCAATCGTCAGCGGCACGGAGGGTGCGATCAAGCAAATCGGCGAGACCATCAGTTGCAAGAAAGGTTGCGGGGCGTGCTGTCGGAACTTGGTGATGATTTCCGAAGTCGAAGCCCGACATCTCATGGGTGTGCTGGAAGGCTTGCCACAAGACCGAAAACAGGTCGTGCAAGGCCGCTTCGCCGCAATCACTCAGTCGTTGCAAGACGCTGGACTACTGAACGAACTCCGCGACACGGAACACTGGACTCCCGCCGACTACACCCGCCTGTACGCACGCTACTTCGACTTGCATTTACCCTGTCCGTTTCTAGAAGACGAATCCTGCTCGATCCACAAAGATCGCCCGACGACCTGCCGCGAATACCTCGTCACCTCCCCCGCCGAGAATTGCGCGAACCCCCTCGAAACCTCACTCCGCCGAGTCAAACTCCCGATGTCCGTCTTCAACGCCGTCGCCCGTTGGCAAGTCGAACCCACGGAACACTTCCGCGAACGAACCGTCCCGCTAGTCCTGATCCGCGAATCGCCCCAACCCACGCCAGCAGCAACCGCAACGGGACCGGAACTGCTCCAAGAGCTAATGGGCCACCTAACCGGACGATCGGATGCGTAAGCTGCTGGGTAGCCTCAAGCGGGTAGTTGGTTTTTACCCAGGCGACTAACGTCGCCGGTTCGCCGGGAATGCCTACATCGAAAGGCTATGTGACAGTTAAATGACGAACCGTTTCGTTGGAAGAAACGCTTCCTACCCCACCCCCAGCGGGGAATTTTCTGGTTTCTGGCTAGCGGATTTGTGCCTGATAATGGGCACTGGGGGGTGCAACCTTCGGATATCGTACCGAATTGCGACTGTCGGGGTTACTTTGGTAGTGCCATGTTCGGTGGGCCTTTTGCGGCGCCCCTGGGTGGCCCGGCTTTGCCTTGTGCGCCACCGTCAGCGGGAGCGTTGCCGACCACGGCATTTAATGCGGAACGGTGCGGTGGTGCCGAAAGGGGGACACCGGCGCGATCGCGGGCGTAGTCTGCGGTTTGGGCCAGGGTGTTGATGTCCCCCTTGATCGTCTCCAGAATCACATGGGGAAACAGACCGAGTACGAGGCACAGAACCGCCGGGATGACGAACGCCACTCGTTCGTTGCCGGTCATCGGGGCCACGGGTGTTGCGGTTTGGGGTTCGTGGAGCGGGCCGAAGAACACGCGGCGGAGCATCGTGAAGGTGTACCACGCGGACAGGAGAATCCCCGACGCGGCGGCCACCGTGATTACCCAGCCGAAGGTTTTGGCGTTCGACAACTCGAACAGCCCCGCCAGGATCAACATTTCACTGACGAAGTTGTTCAGGCCGGGTAAGCCGACGCTGGCAAGGCAGATCACGAACATTAGGAACGTGTAGCCGGGGAACCGGCCCATCAGCCCGCCGTACTGGTTCATGTCGAGCGTGCGGTAGCGTTGGTACAAGAACCCCAATAGTGCGAACATCGCGCCGGTCGCTAGGCCGTGGTTGACCATGTGCAAGGCCGCACCGGACATGCCTTCCCGGTTGAACGTGAACAGACCAATCACCAGCAACCCGAGGTGGCTCACGCTGCTGTAGGCGGTGAGGAGTTTCATGTCCCGTTGGGCATACGCACAGAACGCGGCGTAGACGATGCTGATCGCGCCGAGGGTGCCGAACACCGGCAACCCGTAGAGGACGGTCGCGTCGGGGCAGAGCGGGAGTACGATTCGCAGGATGCCGTAGGTGCCCAGTTTGGCGAGCAGCGCGGATAGCAACATCGTCACGGCAATCGGGGCTTCGTTGTACGCCGACGGCAACCACGTGTGAAACGGCACGATCGGGACTTTGACCATGAAGCCGCACATCACGGCAAAGAACAACCACATCTGCACCCGCAAGTAACCGGCACGATCCGCTTCCGCCGCCGCTCTCCCGGCGGTCATCGTGATGAGTTCCGCTTCCGCTTGTTCGACCGCGAGTTTCAAGTTGGCGTCCTGCGGGGCCGCCGCCGCCTGCTGGTTGGCGACGAACAGCTTGTCGTTCGCTACACCGATTTTACGGGCCGCGATGCCGACTTGGACCTCTTTGATGGTGGCCCACGCGGCGACGTTTTGCATCAGGATGGGGATCGAGAACGTGATCGGCCCGGCCTTGGGCATCGCCACCGTCGTCGCGGGATCGACTTCGATTTTGTGCATGACCCGGTTGGACCGCTCGTTGAGCGGGGTGGGGTTGGTGAGCACGATGCCGATGAGACCGGCGAGCGTGAACAGGCTTCCGAACAGGGTGTACAGGAAGAACTTCCGGGCCGCATCGCGCTTCCCGCCGCCGACGCCCCAGTTGCCAATCAGGAAGAACGTCGGGATCAAGGTCAGTTCAAAGAACACGTAAAACAGAACCACGTCGAACGCCGCAAACGCCCCGATGACGGCGGTTTCGAGGACGAACAGCCATGCGTAGTACGCGCCGGGTTTGTCCTTGATCGACCCCATCGAAATCAGGACCGCGATGAACGTCATCAAACTCGTCAAGCCGATCAGCCAGACGTTCAGGCCGTCCAAGCCGATGTAAAACTGGACATCCGACGGCGGCGCATGGTCCTGGGGTGGCGCCAAGCGGAGTAGCGCCCAACCCGTCGCGGAAGTTTCTGAACTATCGACCCCGGCGTGGCCGGGATCTCCCGGCACGGCCATCGGGCGGAACGCGCTGCTGGCCGTCATCGAAATGTTGAAGTCGTGATTGTCGCCCCGACTGGTCAGCCCGAAACTGGTCAACCCGACCAGAATCGCGGTCAGCCCGAGGTGCAGAAAAGCGAAGCCATACGCCACCGTTCGGGCGCCGTGGGCACTGCGCCGCCCCAGACAGACCGAGCCAACTGCGCCGACCAACGGCAGCGCTAGTACGACCACGAGCAACCATTGCAAAATCACGATGACGTTGAGATCGAGCATGGGTGCCTCAGCGGGTGGAGCGGAACACGACGACGGTCAGGAACACGGCCAACCCCAACACCATGCCGAGTGCGTAAAACTGGACCAACCCGTTTTGTAACGGTCGGAGTACGGCTGCCAAGAACCGAGGCAGGGTACTGATGAGCCGCGCGGACGCATCCAGCACCACGTCGTATTGCCGCAACCCGGTGGCGATGATTTCTGCCGGTTTGACGACGAGTGCGTAATAGAACTCGTCCACGAACAGCTTGTTGCGGGACAGCGCAAAAACGCCGTGTAGCCCCGCCGGAATTTCTTCGGGCCCGCCCTTGCCGTACTGTCGCCACGCTAGCAACACGCCTAGCAACGCAATGCCACTGCTGATGCCGGCAATGGCGTAGTTGAAGTGCGGGTGCGGGGCGATGCCGACCGACTTGCCGCCGGGCAATTTCGTCAGTTCGTTCGCCAAGATCAAACTCGGCGTCTTGGCAAGCAAGTGGCTAAAGCCGTTCGTGACCGGCTCGACGGCCAGCCCGATTCCCAACGCGCCGATGGCCAACACCACGAGCGGCACGAGCATCATCTTCGGGGATTCGTGCGCGTGGCCGTGGGCCTCGTGCGGGATTTTCTCGGCACCCCAGAACGTCAGGAAGTACGCTCGGAAGGTGTAGAACGCGGTCAGCCCGGCGGTGAACATGGCGATGCCCAGCACGACCAAGTAGCCCGCACTATTGCGATGCCCGGCTTCGGCGGATTCAAACAACGTGTCGAGAATCTGGTCCTTGCTCCAGAACCCGGACAGCAGTGGCACACCGGCGAGTGCGGCGGAACCGGCGAGGAAGGTCAGGTTCGTGATCGGCATGATTTTGCGGAGGCCGCCGAACTTGCGCATGTCGATGACGTTGCCCATCGCGTGCATCACGGAGCCGGAGCCGAGGAACAGCAGTGCTTTGAAAAACGCATGGGTAAACAAGTGGAAAATCGCGGCAGTGACGGCCAAGCTCGGGGCAATCACCCCGCCCGTACCCAACGCCATGAACATGAACCCGAGTTGGCTGACGGTCGAGTACGCCAAGACGCGCTTGAGGTCATGTTGAGCGAGTGCCAAGAACGCCGCCAGTAACGCGGTACTACCGCCGATGAGGGAGACCACGAGTTGCGCGTTCGGCGCGAGGACAAATAACGGCGCACAGCGTGCCAACAAGTAGACGCCTGCCGTGACCATCGTGGCCGCGTGAATGAGTGCGGAAACGGGCGTCGGCCCTTCCATCGCGTCTGGCAGCCAGACGTAAAGCGGAATTTGCGCCGACTTCCCGACCGCACCACAGAACAGCAGCAAGCAGGCTAACGTCAGTTGCCCGTGCGTGTTGGGGTGAGTGGCGATGTACCGGAACAGGTCGTCGAAGTTCGTCTGGTACCCGCCGATCGACCAGAGCAGAAAAATCCCCAGGATCATGCCGACATCGCCGAGGCGTGTCACGAGGAATGCTTTTCGTGCAGCAGCAGCGGCGGACGGTTTCGCGTAGTAGTACCCGACGAGCAAATAGCTACACAGCCCGACGCCTTCCCAGCCCGCAACCAACAGCAGGAAGTTGTTCGCCAGGACCAGCAGGCACATCGCAAAAACGAACAAGCTCATCATGGCGAAGTAGCGCGCGAACCCGGCGTCGCCGCGCATGTACGACGCGGAAAAGATCGCAATCCACGTCGCCACGAACGTGACCGTGGCCAGCATGATGGCCGAGAGCGGATCGACGGTAATGGAGTACGTCGCGGTGAAGTTCCCGACGGAGAACCAGGTGATGGCTTCGGACTCGAAGGCGACTTTCGGGCCGTGATCTTGCACCACGGCGGCCAACACGAACAGCGCCAACACGGACGACCCCGCGAAGGCGAGGATCGTCGGGAGGTGTGCTAGTTTTGCGAGTTTGGGATTCGTACCGAGCAGTGCGGCCAGAACAGCGGCGATCAGCGGTAACCCGAGGGCAATCAGGGCCAGGGAGGCCGGTCCAAGTTCAAACACCGGCGGTCTCCTCTGCGCTAACTATCTCAGCACTAATAACCGGGCGGCGACCGGCCGGGGTCAACACGGGGTCCGGCTCTTCCACGACTGTTCGCAACGGGTCCGAATCAACCGTCGCCGGGATGCCCGCTTCACGAACGTTTTGCCAATCCCCGGAGTCCAGCGTCTTGCCTTGTCGGTACAGCGTCAGGAACAACGCGAGCGCCAACCCGGCTTCGCACGCAGCCACCGTGATGATGAACAGTGCGAAAATCTGCCCACCGATGTGGCCGTGGTATTGGCCGAAGGCGAGGAAGTTTAGCACGACGCCTTGTAACATCATTTCCGCACACAGGAACATCGTGATGAGGTTCCGCCGGGTCAGGAAGCCGACCATTCCCAGCCCGAACAACACGGCGCCGACCGCGAGATAATACCAGAGCGAAATCACGCCTTCACCCCTTTGCGGCCCGCAATCGCCACGGCACCGATCGTCGCCACGAGCAACAACGTCCCGGCCAGTTCCACAGCAATCAGATGTTCGGAGTACAACGCCAGCCCAATCGCCGACACGTTCCGGGCCGGGAGCAACGACCGACCCGCGAGAACCAGCGTGTCCTCGCGTAGCTTGGTAAGGTCCAACTTAACTTCTGTCAGGTCCGAATCCGGTTTTTGCTGCAACGCGACCAGTTTGTCCATCACGGATTTCTTGGACAGCTTCAACCGATCCGCTTGGTCGATGATGACCTTCGTGCGGGCGTCGGTCTCGGCGAACTTCAGCCGCTCTTGCAACGGCCGTTGCGAACCCGTCACGCTGACCGCCTCGCCGGGCGAACTGCCGACGACCGTTGCCATTTTCACCTGGGCTAATTTGGCTTGATTCAGGATGTCTTTGTGGCTCGTCTCCTGGGAAGCGGCGAATTTCAAATCCGCTGCGGCTTGAAGCAACAACCTGCGGTCGTCACTCGTGATCGCACTGGGAAGCAGTTTTTCGGTCGCCGTTGTGTCCGTCGCGGGTGAACTCAGGTACAGCGTAAATAACACCAACCCGGTGAACGCGAACCCGGCCAGGCTACCGAGGAACGGTTCCCGGCTCCGGTCGTTTTCATCGGACGGCCCCTTGGCGTGCGACAACATCAGCACGAACAGGAACGTCACGATGATCGCACCGGCGTAAATGATGATGGTCGCGGCCATCAAGAACGGCGCGGCCAGCAACAGGAACAGCCCACACGTACTCAAAATCACGAACGCAAACGCCATCGCGCCACGTCCCGGATTGGCTTGCGTCACGAGCATCGTGCCAAAGACCACCGCACCCGTGGTGAACAACCAGAACAGCCCTTGCGCAATCTCATCGGAGGACGGGTTGGCAAACGTCGTCAGCACAAACCCAGCCAGCACCGCCAGGGCCGCAATGCTAAAGAACGTGCCAAACAGCACCGACCGCCCTTGGGGTCGCGGTAGCAGCAAAGACAACCCAAGCGTGCCCAACACGACCGCCATCGCAATTTCAGCGGCAGCCGTCTGTTCGGCAGTCAGGGCGGCAAAAAGTAACATCACGAGTGAACCGCTTCGCAGGTAGGGGGACGAATTATCTATATGAGGTCGGCAAGTTACAGACACAGCCCAAGAGATTCACCACAGAGGGCACAGAGAACCACAGAGTAAAATCAGAACATGTTTTATTCTTCTTCTCCGTGGCTCTCTGTGCCCTCTGTGGTGAAATCCGTCTTTACTTCAACGGCGGGGCTTCGGAGGCGGGGCCGAGGCGACCGGACTGCGTTCGCACCGGGTCGGTGCCCGCTTTCGTCGTGATGTCGAACACGCTGAGCAGCTTTTCCTTGTCGAAGATTAATTGCTCGCGGCTCAGTCCCGTCAGGTCGTACAGCGTCGTTAGTTCGATCGCGTCCACGGGGCAGGCTTCCTCGCACATGCCGCAGTAGATACACCGCAACTCGTCGATGACGAACGTT
>JANLRE010000031.1:0-1107 GCA_031368205.1 Fimbriiglobus sp.
CGACGACCCTGCCGCCGGTTGGGTCTGCTTCGTCGGCCTGCCATCGGTGGGCGATGCCGAGTTCCCGCTCGATGGCGGCCTGCCCGCCCTCGCCGGGGTGAAGCTCAACTAGACGGGGGCGTGCTGGCCGCGGGCGGACCCGCGGCCAGCACTCACCTCACGTCGTTTCCGCCGAGGGCGGACCGATCGCCGGAATTCCCGGCTCGCCGTGGTACCGTGAGTTCCAGTTCCCCGGACGCACCTCCCGAGGTGTCAGACACCTTTTACCAACACCGTAGACGTAGACACCGTAGACGGCTCGCAACGCAACTCACCCTTTTGCCGCACGGACCATTGCCAAAATCCCCGCCTTCACCGCGTCCGGAAGAAATGCCCATGCGTCAATGACCGAAGCCAAATCGGGGTCAGAAAGGCAGAGTACGCCGGATTCTGCGCCGCCTTGTTCAGGAAATGCGGGATTCATAGGCGAATCCGAGGGGTGTTCAAATCCTACCGCCGCAACTCGGAAACCCTGGAAAATATGGCACTTCAGTGTGCTGGTGTTTTCCGGGGTTTCCTCGTTTTCCGCCCGTTCCGGGCTTTTAGGTGTCAAGAAAATCATTTTCATCAAATCGACTTCTCAAAAACATCACTCACACGGCCCGAGATCGGCGTTGGGTTGCGGTCACGGCGGTATCGACTGTTGTCATGCGGGGAAGTTGGCGTTCGGACACGGTGACCGAAGCGACCTCAAAGCGGCTGACACGCGGGACTTCGGTCGTGTCTCAGTTTGCGGGTAAATGCCATGATTTCTGATCGATCGGAACCAAACTGAGACACGACCAGGACTTCAAGAAGGAGTTCCGCTCGGTGCTCCGGCAAGTCAAGTCCGGCTGGTTTATCCGACGGCCGAGATCGAAGAAATCATCGGCGGCATTCTGCTGAAGCCGTCCCCGCCGCCGATCGCCAAGGCGAGCATGAGCTTTGCCTTGTCCCGAAAGCTGGGGGTAGGTCCGGGGAGGGGGGAAGTTGTCCACGATGAATCGCCCCCCCTCGTAAAACTGATAGTGAGATTCCCTTTAGTTCTTAACTGGTAGTTGGCGGGGTGTGAACTGGGGATAACGAGGA
>JANLRE010000173.1:0-2122 GCA_031368205.1 Fimbriiglobus sp.
CCGTGGGCTGCGACCCCTACCGGGGTCGTGGAAATGTCGTGCTAACCCTGGGTGTCGCTGCGCTCAACCCCAGGCTAATGGCTGCAATCCCTTCGGGATAAAATCACCCCGAGGCATCCTGGAGGGATGCTAGCGATTAGCCTGGGGTTGAGCGTAGCGACACCCCAGGTATCCGATTCCCGCCCGGATCAACGCATCCTGGAAGGATGCCAGCGAATAGCCTGGGGTTGAGCGCCGCGACAACAAATTTCCCATCAATCCCAATAACGATCATCCACGCTGCTCCATACGCCCAATTTTCCCAACCGATCGCTGAATAGTTGGACCTGAACCCCTCCTTTTGCCGACGATGTTAGCTCTGAGTGTGATTGGCGTGGTCGGCAGCTTGCCTTGACCGAAGGGGAAAACTCCCCGAAAGTAAACCATCACTCCTTTGCGACAATCTCCTGATGTGCCGGTGATCCCGGCTTGAGGATGCTTCCCGATGGCTAACTCTCTCGCTGCTCCACCCCCCGCACCGGCGTTCAGTTACGACGAAGTGCCATACGAAAGCCACCCGTTTGCCCAAACCCACCCGAGTCGCCTGTTCACGATTGGCACCCTGTTTGGGATGCGTCCCACGCCGGTGCAGCGCTGCCGGGTACTGGAATTAGGCTGTGCTGCTGGTGGGAACTTGATCCCGATGGCGGAGTATTTGCCGGACAGCGAGTTCGTCGGCCTCGACCTTTCGGCGCGGCAGATTCAAGACGGCAACGAGATGGTGAAGGCGTTCGGGTTCAAGAACATCACGCTGAAGCACGCCAGCATCATGGACGTAAACGACTCCTACGGGATGTTCGATTACATCATCTGCCACGGCGTGTTCAGTTGGGTGCCGAACGACGTTCAGGAGAAAGTGCTGCAGATTTGCGCCAAGCAACTCACGCCGAACGGCATCGCGTACATCTCGTACAACACGTACCCCGGCTGGCACCTTCGCGGCATGATCCGCGACATGATGCGGTACCACTCGGAACGCTTCAACACCCCGCAACTCCGCACCCAACAAGCCCGCGCGTTGTTGGACTTCCTCGCCCAGTCCGTGCGGCAAGACGGCGGGGCGTACTCCGTGCTGTTGAAGACGGAACTCGAAACGCTGCGGCACCAAGCGGACCATTACCTGTACCACGAACACCTCGAAGAAGTGAACGCGCCGCTTTACTTCTACCAGTTCGCCAACCGCGCCAAGACCCACGGGTTGAAGTACCTCGGCGAAAGCCGCGTCGGCACGATGGTGACCGGGAACTTCGGGCCGGAAATTGAGAAGACGTTGCGGATGCTCGCCACGGATCAAATCCAGGCGGAGCAGTACATGGACTTCCTTCGCAACCGCATGTTCCGGGAAACGCTGATCTGCTTGGAGCGTGTGCAACCCAATTGGGCGGTCAACCCCGAAGCGCTGCGAGTGCTCCACGTTGCGAGTGCGGCGAAACCCGTCGATGCCGCCGGGCAACCGCTGGAAGTGGCGACGGTGAACAACGAAGATAACATCTCGTACAAGTCGCCGAACGGCATGAGTATGGCCACAACTCGACCGTTGTTGAAGGCGGCGATGCAAGTTCTCGGCACCAACTACCCCGCCACGATCCCATTCGACGTGCTTCGCAAACAAGCCCGCGAACTCATGGGCGGCGATACCGCCGATGCGAAGTTGGTCGCCGAAGATACGCAGGTGATTGCGATCGGGTTGTTGAACTGCTACATGGGTTCGGACTTGATCGAACTGCACGGGATGCCGATCAACTTCGTCAAACAAATTAGCGCCACGCCAACGGCCACGCCGATGGCACGGATGCAAGCGACGAAATCGGCCACGGTCACGAACCGCCGTCACGAAGTGGTCCGGCTCAACGACCTCGACCGGCACTTGGTTCCGTTGCTCGACGGCAAGCACGACAAGGCCGCGCTCGTCGAAAAACTGACGGTCATTGCCCAGTCCGGGGCGCTCAACGTGCAACGCGATGGCTTGACGCTTTATGACGCGAATGAAATCCAACAAGCCCTGAACGCCATCATCGAACAAGCCATCGGCAACGTGGCCCGCATGGCATTGTTAGTGAGCTAAAACCATTAGCCCGCGAGT
>JANLRE010000097.1:0-5506 GCA_031368205.1 Fimbriiglobus sp.
GAAACGGGAGCAACTGCAAAAAGACCTAAACGACGCGAAGTCCGATAACCCCGAAAAAGCGGCGGCGGCCGAGAAGCGTCTCGAAGAGAACGCGAACAAAAACGCCGAACAAGACGGCAAACGTGACAAGTACAACCCAAAGCCCGGTGAACGGGACACGGGGCCGAATCGGCCGCACGAAGACGATCCAAAGAATCGCCTGAAATCAGCCGAACTTCAGTTGCAGCAGTTGGAAAAGGCCCGCTATAACAAAGCGTTGCAAGAGAAATTGGGCTACACACCCGAACAGTATGAGGAGTTCATGAAGTCCTACGGTGAAGCGGTCAACCGCCAACGAACCGAAGTGGACAAACAGGAACTTCAACCTAATCCGACGAAGCCCGCCACAGGTCCGGCGACACTGAAGGTCGGTGAAGGCTCGGGAAACAAAAAAGCAGAAACCCGCACCGACGGGACAACCGGGACTATCGGCGGCGTTGGCCCCGGCACTGCGGCACCAGGATACGCCGAAGCTCAACGTAAATTTGCGGAAGAAGCGGCGAAGCTGAAGAAGAGCGAACCCAAGAAGCCGTAACAATTCCTAAAAGCACGGTCCGGGACCGTGCTTGGATCGGAGTGTGAGTCACCATGTCGTTTCATCGCTATCTCGTGTCGTTCGACAACCGCCGTGCCGTCCATCGCTTCACGGATATTTTGGTCATCGGCGCCGGCATTGCGGGTTTGCGTGCCGCGCTTGAAGCCCCTCCCAATCTCAATGTCTTGGTCATTACTAAAGATCGAATCACCGAAAGTAACAGTTCCTACGCGCAAGGCGGGATCGCCGGGGTCATGTCGAGTGACGACAAGTTCGAGAACCACGTTGAAGATACGCTCGTAGCCGGTGACGGCCTGTGTCACCGCGATGTCGTAGAACTGGTCGTTCGGGAAGCCCCGGAGCAAATCGAACAACTCGTGCGCTGGGGCACCAACTTTGATTTGGAAAATGGTACGCTGGCACTGACGCGGGAAGGGGGCCACAGCCACCGCCGCATCGTCCACGCGCTCGGGGATTCGACCGGCCACGAAGTGATGCGGGCCATCATTGCCAAAGCGCAGGCGGCGGAAAATGTGACGCTGTTGGATGACACGTTCACGGTGGACCTGTTGACGGAGAACGGTGTGTGCGTCGGCGCGCTGGTCTCGCGGCCCGGCCTTGGGAAGTTGCACATTTGGGCGAAGCAAACAATCCTGGCAGCCGGTGGGTGCGGGATGGTTTACCGGGAGACTACGAACCCACCCGTTGCCACCGGCGATGGCATGGCAGCGGCCTATCGCGCCGGTGCCGAGTTGCGCGACATGGAGTTCATGCAGTTCCACCCGACGGTGCTTTACGTCGCCGGGTCCGCGCGGTACTTGATTAGCGAAGCGGTCCGTGGTGAAGGGGCGTATTTGCGTGATGTTCACGGCGTCCGCTTCATGCCACAACAAGACCCGCGTGCAGAACTGGCACCGCGTGACGTTGTCTCGCGGGCCATTTTCCGCACGATGGAATCGACGCAACACCCCAACGTCTACCTCGATCTGTCCCACATTGACCCGGCATTGGTGCGGACCCGATTCCCCGGCATCAACCGGGTCTGTCGCCAGTTCGGAATGGACATCACCAAGGACCGTATCCCCGTTCGGCCCGGTGCCCACTACATGGTCGGCGGCGTGACCGTGGACACGGCGGGCCGCACGACGGTGCCGAACCTGTGGGCGGCGGGTGAAGTGACATCTTCCGGCTTGCATGGCGCGAACCGTTTAGCGTCGAACAGCCTGTTAGAAGGGCTTGTTTTCGGGGCGATCTGCGGTCGCGGTGCCGCCGAAGCGGCGGCCACGATGCCGGACCTCCTAAGCATTTCACCAATCCAATACACGATGCCCAACGCCGACCCGAGTGAGTTTTTGGATGTGGCCGACGTGACCAACGCCCTGCGGGCGTTGATGGTCCGCAAGATGGGCATTGTTCGGGATAAAACCCGCATGGATGAAGCCAAACAAGACGTGAACTTCTGGTGCCAGTATGTGCTATCCCACGAGTTCGACACCCGCGCCGGGTGGGAGTTGCAAAACCTCCTAACGGTAGCCCGGCTCATGCTCGATGCCGCACTGAAACGGGAAGAATCACGTGGCACCCACTTCCGCAGCGATTTCCCGAAACGCCTTGATGAGAAATGGACACGGCACATACCAAGCCCACCCCGCACTGAATTGGCCTCTGCGGCACAGACTGGAGTGCAATCATGAACACCACCCTAACCCAAGCGACGTTGGACGACCTGTTGAAGGTCGAAGGCAAAGCCGAACTGATTGCCGGAAGGATCGTACAATTTATGCCCAGCGGAGCATTGCCGAGTATGGTGGCGTTTGAAATTGCGGTTCAGTTGCGGGAGTATGCCAAGCGAACGAATCGCGGTCATGCCTACGCGGATGGCGTGGGGTTTGCCCTGGCAGCACCACTCGAAAACGGCCGCGAATCATTCTCGCCTGATGCGTCCTTTTACGACGGCCCACTCCCGACGAACCGGATGCGATTCATAACCGGGGTTCCGCAACTCGCCGTTGAAGTGCGTAGTGAAAACGACTACGGTGCTGCGCCCGAATTGGAAATGGCGGAGAAGCGGGGCGATTACTTTGCGGCAGGCACGCTAGTCGTGTGGGATGTCGATCCGTTGGGGCAGTCGATCACCCGTTATTTGGCATCGAACCCGGCATCGGGAACGATCTATCGACGTGGTGATGTGGCGGATGCCGAACCGGCGTTGCCGGGGTGGCGACTGTCCGTGGATGATGTTTTCGCCTAGCACAAGACATGATTTCCTGAATCGAGACGTTCATCGTGAACACCACCATACTGGCCCCGGCGACCCTAGACGAACTGGCGAAGGTCGAAGGCAAAGCCGAACTGATCGCGGGAAGGATCGTAACGCTCATGCCCACAGGTCGCCTGCCAAACCTCGTGGCCAAGCGGATTTTGCGGGCGATGGATGACTTCGTGTTGTCACTGGGCGTCGGCGAAGTTTTTACCGACAACATGGGATACGCAATTCGCCCACCAATGGAGAACGGCCGCGAGTCGTTCAGTCCGGATGTCTCGTACTATTATGGTCCGCTGCCGGCGGATGAAATGGAGTTCATTCCCGGTCCGCCAAACCTCGCCGTCGAAGTTCGTAGCGAGAGCAACTACGGCCCATCAGCAGAACTGGAAATGGCGGAGAAGCGGGACGATTACTTCGCGGCAGGCACGCTAGTCGTGTGGGATGTCGATCCGTTGGGGCAGTCGATCACCCGTTATTTGGCATCGAACCCGGCATCGGGAACGATCTATCGACGTGGTGACGTGGCCGATGCCGAACCGGCGTTACCGGGGTGGCGTCTGTCTGTGGATGAGGTGTTCCCGGCGTAGGCCGAATTGACTTCTTCCAATGTGGGCTGTACATTCACACTGAACACACAGCAGAGATTGATTTCATGTTTCGCACCGTTTCCGTTATCCGAGTCGTGATTAGCGCCGCGCAGGGAGTGCGTGCTGTCGTTGTCACAACTTTTACCGGATAGCTCAGGGCGGACGGGTTCGCGGACCCAACCGATACATTCAAGCCCTGAAGCCACCGGCTTCAGGGCTTTTTTCGTTTTCATGGGGTTCAGTCATGTCACGAGTCTTCATCTATGACACCACCCTCCGGGACGGCTCGCAGGGGGAGGGTGTGAACTTTTCGCTCCAGGATAAACTGCTTCTGACGAAGCGGTTGGACGACCTCGGAGTGGATTTCATCGAAGGCGGTTATCCGCTCTCGAACCCGAAGGATTTTGAATACTTCCAAACCGTGCGTGATCTGCCGTTGAAGCACGCCAAGGTGTGCGCGTTCGGGATGACCCGCCGGAAAAACACGCTTGCTGAGGCCGATACCGGGTTGAAGGCCCTGGTGGATGCGAAGACTCCGGTGGTCACCATCGTTGGGAAAACGTGGGATTTCCACGTGACGGACGTGCTGAACGCATCGCTCGACGAGAACTTGGCGATGATCGCGGACTCAATCGCGTTTTGCAAAAGTCAGGGTCGGGAAGTGTTTTACGACGCGGAACACTTCTTCGACGGGTTTCGGGCGAACCCGGAGTACGCACTCAAAACCTTGCAAGCCGCCGAACAAGCCGGTGCCAGCATCGTGATTCTGTGCGACACCAACGGCGGCACGATGCCGGAAACGGTGGCGAAGGCCGTGACAACAGTGAAGCAAAACTTGAAGTGTGAGGTCGGCATCCACTGTCACAACGATTGCGACTTGGCCGTGGCCAACACGTTGGCTGCCGTGATGGTCGGTGCAACCCAAGTGCAGGGCACCATGAACGGCATCGGCGAACGGTGCGGGAACGTGGATCTTGTCAGTGTGATTGCGAACCTTGCACTGAAATATCACTATGACGTGTTACACGCCGGCAGTTTACAACGGCTGACGGAAGTGTCACGCTATGTGTATGAACTCGCCAACATGAACTTCCGCTCCGGGCAGCCGTTCGTGGGGACTAGTGCCTTTGCCCATAAGGGTGGGATGCACACCCATGCGGTGGCGAAGAACCCGACGAGTTACGAACACATCAACCCGGAAACTGTCGGCAACGAACGCCGGATTCTGGTCAGCGAACTATCCGGGCAATCGACGATCTTGACCAAGACGACCAAATACGCGGTGCAGACGGACAAGGCGTTGATGGCGAAAATCCTGGCCGAAGTGCAGGACAAGGAGTTTGCGGGGTACGAATTCGAGGCCGCCGAAGCGTCCTTCGATTTGCTCGTGAAAAAAGCGGCGGGGCTATACAAGCCGTGGTTCGAGCGCATCGGGTATCGCGTCAACATTGAACAAGGTGCTGCGGAACCCCTTACGGAGGCGACAGTGAAGCTAAATATCGGTGGCAGTGTGGAACACACCGTGAGCGAAGGCGACGGCCCGGTCAACGCTCTGGACGCGGCGTTGCGGAAGGCGTTGATCGCGTACTACCCACGGTTGAACGAACTGCAACTCGTGGACTACAAAGTTCGCGTGGTCAACGCAAAAGCCGGGACAGCCGCACGGGTCCGCGTGGTGATCGAATCCCGCGACACCCACGACGTTTGGGGCACAGTCGGCGTGAGCGAAAACATCATCGAAGCCAGTTGGATCGCGCTGGCCGATAGCATCGAGTACAAGTTGTTCAAAGACGAGGAGGGGAAGTCATGAAAACGCGAGTCGCGGCGTTGCCGAAGGCGCAAAAAATTGACCCGTTCCGTATCGGTCATCGGCTCCTTCAGCGCGGCAATGAGACGATTGAAATTCCCTTGACGGAAGCCGACTTTCTCCACCCACAAGAGGAGGACCGTTTCTTGCTCACCGACGCCCACTCCCGTGCTGTCGTTTATCTCCGGCACGCAATCGAGTTCGCTCACAGGGGGGAGGCGGGGGTCCGAGTTTTCATTGACCACCGCGTCGATTGGCAAACGGGGAACGTC
>JANLRE010000144.1:0-2964 GCA_031368205.1 Fimbriiglobus sp.
CAACGTTGCACCGCGAGACGGCGTGCCGTTCAAGTACGGGAACCCCGCGTCCAACGCGGCAAAGGCGTACAGGCTGCTCGTCGGAAGCGCGGCGGGTGTCGTTCGGTCCAGTACCGCATCGAGCGAAGCCAGGGTTTGGTGTTCGCCACCCAGCTCAAACGGCGGTTCCGTGGACGCGACGTTGACGACCAGCAGTTGATCGAGCTTGTGTTGGGCTTGAAACTCCCGCAAGTCCTTTTGGATTTGGTCGATCGCAATTCGAGGGGTTGAAGCGTGCCGGACATCGGGGCGATCCGCGAGGGCGGCAATCACCGCGTTGGGGCGAAACACCACCCCCGGACGGACGTTCTTGGCCCACTCGTCGAGTTGTTCGGTGCATTGGGTCAGAATGTGATCCGCAAACACATTAGAGCGGGAATGCAACTCCGCAACGCTGCGGGTGAACGTCGTATTGCGGATGTCGTGACCACCCACGATGAAAGCGGTCGGGGCGTCGAACGGGATTGCCGCAAATTGCGGCAAGGCGGTGGCCATCCCCGTTGGGGTTGTCAACCCGCGTGCCAATGCCGCCAAGCCCAACGCGCTCGTGCTACCGACGCCACCGAATGCGCCAATCATCCACAACCCGACGCGACGTTCTGACATGTCCAACAACTCTTCAAAAAATAAGGGGAGGCTCTTGCGGAGTAATCTCAAGTCGTTGATCGCCATCGCCACACTGTTAGGATTGTCCAAGGCAATCCGGTTTCGGTCAAGGAGCCGATTCGTTCGTGCCATCACCGAATCGGCGTCTCAACCTGACTAACCGGACGGCTTCGCGTCAGCAGCCACGAAATCGGGACGGGTGAACGTCCGAATCAAGTGCCAACACACCCAAGCAAAGACTGGCACGCTGACTTGTAGAATCAGCGGATTTTCCCAGTGCCAGCGGTTCTTCAGTACCAACTCTTGGATCTGCCCGAAATCGGTGCTGACAAACATCGCCACCCACAGAACCGCGATGAACGTCAACAAACGATCACGGTGTTGCGGCAGGTGTTTCCACCACAAAACGGCGGGAATGATTGCGGCCACCCATTCGTAGACCATCGTGTGTGGGGACGCCCAGAACATCAGCAAAAGGCTCGAACCGAACAGAACCGGGAGGTTGTTGCGTTGGACTTTCCACACCTTGGCGAACACCACACAGCCGAAAATCGCGGAGACGACCCACAGGATTGTCGGCAGCGGTGCGGAATCCGTGGTGAGCAACAGCCGCCAAAAGGCACGGGCGTTGTGACTCTTCCACCACTGGAAACTATCAAAGCGGACGTTCTCCAACAGGTGCGCAAAAAACTGATCCCACGCGGCGGGCACGATCGGGTACGTGGTTGCCAGGAGCAACGCCCCGGCGACCGTTGTGCCCGCCAACGCCGGCCACTTTCGCCGAACGTCGAGGAGCCACCAGACGATCAGCCCCAACAAGAGGGGTGGTTTGAACCACAGGAACCCCGCCACGAACCCCGCCGCGAAAGGGCGGTTCTTTTCCAGTAGCCGGTACGTTCCGCAGAACGCGACAAAGCTGAGCAAGCTGGTCTGGCCGTAACCGATCACCGTGAAGGTGGGGTAGAACGTCAACGACCAGCACAACACCCGCCACGGCTTATCGGGGCGTAACAATTGAATCCCGGTGACGAGACACAGGAAGCCGATGCCAGTCCAAATCCAGCAACTCGCACCATACGAAAGGCTCGAAGTCGGGTAGTGCAACAGCGCGAAGAACGGCGGGTTGCGAAGGGCTTCGAGCTTGCCGGTGAAGATGCCGGGCGGGAACAAACTCGCTTGGTATTCCGCCAGGGCGCCGTGGTCGTAAATCTCTGCTTGGCGGCCTTCGCGGATCATTTTCGCCGGTGCGTAGAACGCGAGGTGGTCGATGCTCACCACTTGTTTCACGGCATCCCATTCGCCGTTGCCAATTGCGAGGCGGCCTCGCAATTGCACGTCATAGCCGCCCGGCGCCGCCGTGAATTGGTGTTCCTCGAACCGCGTCCCCCCGAGTGCGATACTCAACAGCCAGATGCCCCACATGCACGCCCCGGCGAAGTACGCCAGCCACGCACGCGGTCGGATGTAGGCAGCCGCTTGGGCGAACGTAAGCGTCACGAACGGAGTACCTCCCGCACGAGGTTTTCCGGCACGTCATCGACGAGTTCGACGTGCCCCATGCGTGTCGGCAGCACGAACCGCATCTTGCCCGCGTGGGCTTTCTTATCACGCCGCATCACATCAACTAGCGCATCAATCGACCATTCGGCTTTCGCCGCGATCGGCAATCCCAATTTAGTCAGCAGGCGAATCTGTCGCTCCGTGAGTTCGGCGGCAATTCGCCCCAACCGTTCGGCCAACCGACTGGCGCAGATCATCCCCGCCGCCACCGCTTCGCCGTGCAACCACATTCCGTACCCGCCTACCGTCTCGAAGCCATGCGCGAAGGTGTGGCCGTAGTTCAGCATTGCTCGCAGGCCGGTCTCTTCGCGTTCGTCTTGCTGCACGACTTGGGCTTTCAGTTCACACGACCGCGCGATGACGTGTTCCAGGCATTGCGGATCGCGTGCCAGAATCGCCGTGGCATGGGCTTCCAAGTCCGTGAAAAACTCCGGGTCCAGGATGACGCCGTACTTCACGACTTCCGCCAAGCCGCTGCGGAATTCACGGTGCGGTAGCGTGCTCAGAAATGTTGTGTCGATCCAGACCCCGGCCGGTTGGTGGAACGCGCCGATCAGGTTCTTGCCCTTGGGGTGATTGATGCCGACCTTCCCGCCGACCGACGAATCGACCATCGCTAACAACGTTGTCGGCACCATGAGCAGCGGTAATCCCCGGTTGTACGTCGCGGCGGCAAACCCTGCCAAATCCCCGACCACGCCGCCGCCGCCGGCCACCACGAGGGTCGAACGGTCCGCTGGCAACGCCGCGAGCGCATCG
>JANLRE010000159.1:0-7662 GCA_031368205.1 Fimbriiglobus sp.
CTCTGGTGCCGCGCGCTGCATCGCTTCCGCCACACTCGATGGCACGATCACGGTCGATTTCACGGTTGGAATATCGCGCCCGGCCTGGTCACCAAATAAGTCGCCCTCCAGCTGCGGCTGAATGAATATCGCCGCCTCGACTTGCTGAAAGCCGAGAGCGATCAAATCCGCGACGCGATCAAGTGGAAACTGGCTGATGTCAAAACACGGCAATTGATGGGTGTTTTGTGTGTATCACAACACGAGTTCTGTGAGACCTCCCGTCAATTGCGTTAGCTCACCATTCTCAACAAACTGACTGTTACCGGGTAGGCGTTACGATTGTTGGCGGAAAATGTGTTCACGACACTTGCGATCTTTGTGACTTCATCTGGCAACTCGTTAGGGATGCGTCCCAATCGGCGTCTGAAATCTCGTGTCGAGCAAGTCTCATGAACCCACCAGTGGTAAAGAGACAGTCGCCATCTCCCCAATTGAAACCATGAAATCCCTGCACACCCTCTACGAAGCGATCCCGACGGGACAGCTTGTGACCGTTTGAACTGACTCAACGATCGCCGTGCTTCGGCACAGTTTTCTACGCCCGACACACACACGAGTTGACGAGGAATTATTATGAGGCTCGGGTTGCGAGGTCGCCTGTTGTTGGCATGTGTCACACCGTGTGTCGTGGTGGCGATCTTCGCTGCGATCCCGTTGCCGCCGTGGGTCGTTGCCGCCGTCGCCACAAGCGCGGTGTTGGTCGTCGCCGGGTCGGTGTACGCACTACCTGCTGTCGTGATCGTTTTGGATTTCGGCATGACTGCGCAAGTCCTAAACTAGCGATAGTGGCGGCTGCGGGGGACGATCGCTAGCTCAGCGACTCTTGAATCAATTCGTGCTGATTTGCAACTTACAGTGTGGCTTGTGATCTCAAACTCCGCCTAACCGGCACAGCTTCGCATTTCATTTCGTTCTCGCTCCGGATTGGTCACGCTTTCGCGCAGTCGGACGGGTTGCATGTTTTACAATCGGAGGTGGTGAGGACTGTTCGTGACGGAGATGTGCCATGCGCCGGTTCCTGATCGCTGGATTTGCAGTGGGGTTACTCCTGTCCGGGCTGGCGTGTCGGCACAGTCATTTTCGACGGCCTTGCAACACCTGCAACGATCCGTCGCCGCGTAACCGGGACGGTACCCGCCTCGAAGACCCGCTCCCGAGTAGCGGCAGTCGCATTTCACCGCCCGGCGTCCCGACGACACCGAACGACAATTTCCCACCCCCGTCCGTACCCGAACGCCGATTTCGGATTGACCCTTACGCCCCGCCCGATCGCCAGTTGATCCCGACCGAAGTCGTGCCGGGGCCGTTGCGGATACCGCCCCAAGACATCTTGCTGCCGCCAGATAACCCGAAGTCCGACAGCAACGGGCCGATCGTTCGCAGTTACTTGAACGAACCGCTACCGCCCGCAGGAACACGCCTACCCCAACGTGAAGTCGCGTCGCCCACGACGAGTGGTGATTTGCCACCGCGATTGAATACCAGCACTCCGCCCAGTCAGTCGAATGCGAAACCGATGCCCGGTAGCTTGAAGGGATTACCCGACTACACCACGATCGCGGGGCGTGAGGGCGTTGCCAACGGCAAACTGCCGACGCCCGAAGGTCTCGACACGCTGAAGGCAAACGGGTTCCGCACGGTGCTGATTCTACACGACCCGAGCACCGACATTGCGGCAATGAAAGACATGGTCGAGAAACGCGGCTTGAAGTTCGTCGCCATCGCGGTGTCGCCGACGAACCTCCGCAAATCGCTGGACGATTTTGCGCTCACGATTACTGACAGTGCGACGAAGCCGGTGTACGTTGCGGACGATAGCGGCGTCCGCGCGGGGAGTTTGTGGTACCTGTTCTTCCGCACCAGTGAAATGCGCAGCGACGACGTTGCCCGCGTCCGAGCCACCCCGCTGGGCCTGCCGAATACCACAACGGAAGACGGCAAGCAGTTCTGGCTGGCCATTCAACAGGTTCTTGCCAAGGCGTAGCCGGTTGACGCGCTAGTCTCAACTTTCCATCAGCAGTCGAATCGGGTCACTGAAGAGTTGCACGAGGTAGGTCGTGAAGCGGGCGCCGTCGGCGCCGTCGATGACGCGGTGGTCGTAGGTGAGGCTAACCGGCATCATGAGCCGTTGTACGATGGCGCCGTCCTTCACGACGGGTTGCAACGTTGAGCGGGACAGCCCGAGGATGGCGACTTCGGGGTAGTTCACGATCGGGGTGAACGACGTGCCGCCGATGCCGCCGAGGTTCGTGATGGTGAACGAGCCGCCCCGCATGTCGTCGATGGCCAGCTTGCCGGCACGGGCTTTCTCCGCGAGGGTGGCCACTTCAATCGCAATGTCACGGATGCTCTTTTGGTCCGCGTTCTTGATGACCGGAACAACCAGTCCGCGTTCCGTATCGACCGCGATGCCGATGTTGTAATACTTTTTGACGATCAACTCGCCGGCGTTCATGTCGAAGCTACTGTTGAAGTTCGGGAACTCCTTCAACGCCGCGACAACCGCTTTCACAGCCAACACCGTCCACGTCACCTTCGGCGACCCCTTCGGCACCGCGTCGGCAATTCGCTTGCGTCCGCCTTCCAGGTCCGTAATGTCGGCGAGGTCGTTTTGCGTCACCGTCGGCATCATGCGAACGGCAATTGTCAGGTTCTCCGCGATCTTTTTGCGGATGTTGCTGAGCGGCTTCTTCTCGATTGCGCCGTACTTGCCGAAGTCGGGTAACGGCGGGTGGGTGAAGACATCGACGACGCTGCCGGTCACTTTTCCAACCGGACCCGTTTTGAGTTGCTCCATGCGGTTGCGTACGAAGCCCTTGACGTCTTCCAACGTGACCCGGCCGCCGCGAGCGCTGCCGGGGATTTGCGCAAGGCTCGTGCCGAGTTCGCGGGCCAAACGGCGAGTCGCCGGGCCAGCCGCCACGATGGTCTTGGTGCCGTTCGTTTCGACGGCACGCGGTTGAATTGTTGTTGCCGGCGTGGTGAGGGGCGCGGCCTTGGGCGGCGTGCCGTTCGACGAAGTCGCGGGTACGGCAGCCGGAGTCGGACGGGCTACGGCGTCACTGGTAATCGACAGAATCTTCGCCCCGACGGGAATCTTGTCCCCTTGCTTCACATGAACCGCGTCGATCACGCCCGCCACTTCAATCGGCACTTCCATCGACGCTTTGTCCGTCTCAACGGCAATGACGTTTTGCCCAACGGTGACTTTATCACCGGCCTTCACTAGCACGCCCACGACGGTTGCGGAGTCAATCCCTTCCCCAAGCGCCGGAAGCGTGAACTCGGCCTTGGTGGGCGCGGAAGTCGGTGCCGCAGCAGGTGTTGGGGTAGCAGGCTTCGCGGCTGGTGCTGGCGTAGGCTTCGCTTGAACTGGGGCCGTGGTCAACGTAAGGATCAGGCCACCGACGGGGATTTTATCGCCCGCCTTCACGGCGATGCTGGCGACACTCCCGGCCTCTTCGATGGGGACTTCCATCGACGCCTTGTCGGTCTCGATCGAGATGACGTTCTGGCCGGGCGTGACCGTATCGCCGGGTTTCACCAGGATGCCGACGACCGTTGCGGAGTCGATCCCCTCACCGAGGGCGGGCAGACGAAATTCCATGAGAGTCGCTACCTTGTGCTGATGTCGCCGCTGGTTTCGGGAGGAGCAGCCCACGGGAGTGCTCCCGTGGGCTTTGGTCGCTTGTTTTATCGTGGGGCGAAAGCCCACGAGAGCACTCTCGTGGGATCTACTTCCAAATTCCTACACGGTCCACGGCGCGGGCTTGTTCGGGTCAATCCCTAAGTCCTGAATCGCCTTCTTGACCACCTTGCGGTCGAGTTCGCCGCGTTCTACGAGGGCGTACAGCGCGGCAACGGTCGTGTGTTCCGCATCAATCTCGAAGAAGCGGCGGAGGTTTTGCCGGGTCTCGGAGCGGCCAAAGCCATCCGTGCCGAGGGCTAACAACCGACCGCCGAGGTACGGCCCGATTTGCTCCGCGAGGGTTCGCATGTAGTCGCTGGTGGCGATGACCGGCCCCTTCGTGCTGCCCAAAACTTTTTGCACGTAAGGCATCTTGCCTTCGGCGTCCGGGTGGAGCCGGTTGTATCGCTCGCACTCCAGGGCATCGCGGCGCAGCATCTGGTAGCTAGTCGCACTGTAGACGGTGCTGGCGACGTTGTACTTCTCGGCCAGGATGGTCTGCGCCCGCAGCGCTTCGTTCAGGATCACGCCACTACCAAGCAGTTGCACTTCCAGTTTGGAACCGGCCGGCTTGACGGTCTTGAACGGGTACAGCCCCTTAATAATGCCTTCGCGGACTTGCTCGCCGGGCATCGGCGGCATGTCGTAGCTTTCGTTGTAAACGGTGAGGTAGTAGAAGCACTCCTCGTTGCGGACGTACATGGCGTTGATGCCGTCTTCGATGATGACTGCGAGTTCGTAGGCGAACGCGGGGTCGTAGGCGCGGCACGTCGGGATGGTCAACGCATTCAAGTGGCTATGGCCATCCTCGTGCTGTAACCCTTCGCCGTTGATCGTGGTCCGGCCTGCGGTTGCCCCCATCAAGAACCCGCGACACCGGCTGTCGGCGGCGGCCCACACCAAGTCGCCGACGCGCTGGAAGCCGAACATGGAGTAGTAGATGTAGAACGGAATCGTGTTCACGCCGTGGGTGCTGTACGCGGTCCCGGCGGCAATGTAACTCGCCATGCTGCCGGCTTCGTTGATCCCTTCTTGCAGGATCTGGCCGGTGGTGCTTTCCTTGTACTCGGTTTGCGTGCCCTTATCGACGGGGTTGTAAAGCTGGCCGACGCTGGAGTACATGCCGAACGCCTTGTACATCGGCGGCATCCCAAACGTCTGGCCTTCATCCGGGACGATTGGGACGATGAGCTTGCCGATGTTTTTGTCGCGCATGATCTGGGTCATCAGCGTGACCCAGGCTTTCGTCGTCGATTGTGTACCGCCATTTTGCGAGCCGCGATACAAGCCCTCGAAGCCCTTGCGGTCCGGTGCGATGCTCGGGACGAACTTGTTGTTGCGTGCTGGGTTGAATCCGCCGAGGGCTTTGCGGCGCTCGAACAGGTACAGCATTTCCGGCGAATCGGCGGCGGGCTTGTAGAGTGGGACTTCGGCGATTTGTTCATCGGTGAAGGGCAGTTCAAAGCGTTCACGGAACTGGCGAAGGGCGGCCATCATCTTCTTCTTCGATTTCTCTTCGTCGCTCAACGAAGGGTCAGCTTCGATTGCGCCGGCCAATTTCTTCAGTTGGTGCGTCGTGAACTTGCCTTGGCCACCTTCACCGGGGATGCCATAGCCCTTGACTGTCTTCACCAGAATCACCGTCGGTTGTCCCTTATGCTCCACCGCCGTTTTGTACGCCGCATAAACTTTAAGCGGGTCGTGGCCACCGCGTTTGAGCGCGGAGATTTGCACGTTGGAAAGGTGTTCGACGAGTGCTTTCAACTCGGGTGAGTTGAAGAACTGCACTCGAATGTACGCCCCACGTCGTTCGGAATCTTCCTGCTCCGAAATCATCGCGTTCTTGTTTTGCTCCTCTTTAGTGCGCATGTCGCGGCCGACGTACTCGGTGTACTCGCCGTCCACGACTTCCATCATGCGACGCGACAGTGCGCCGGTGTGGTCGTTCGCTAACAACGCATCCCAGTCCGTGCCCCAGATCGCCTTGATGACGTTCCAACCGGCGCCGCGGAACGTGCCTTCGAGTTCTTGAATGATCTTGCCGTTGCCGCGAACCGGGCCATCGAGGCGTTGCAAGTTACAGTTGATGACCCACGTGAGGTTGTCGAGCTTCTCGCGGCCTGCCAAGCCGATGCAACCGAGCGATTCCGGTTCGTCGCACTCGCCGTCGCCCAGGAACGCCCAGACGCGAACATCGTCAATCTTGTCCGCAAGTTGGCGGTCACGCAGGTAGCGGTTGAAGCGGGCGTGGTAGATCGACATGATCGGGCCGAGGCCCATGCTGACGGTGGGGTACTGCCAGAAGTCCGGCATCAGCCACGGGTGCGGGTAACTGGATAGGCCGCCGCCCGGTTGCAGTTCCTGGCGGAAGTTGCTGAGTTGCGCTTCGCTGAGTCGCCCTTCCAAAAACGCGCGGGCATACGGACCAGGGCTAGCGTGGCCTTGGTAGAAAATCACGTCGCCGGGGTGCGAATCGGTGCGCCCGCGAAAGAAGTGGTTCCAGCCGATTTCGTACAGCGTCGCGGCACTGGCGAACGTCGAAATGTGCCCGCCGACGTTGGTGTTCTTGTTCGCCTTCAGCACCATTGCCATCGCGTTCCAGCGGACCAACGACTTGATCTTGCGTTCCAGCGCGCGATTGCCGGGGAACGCCGGTTGGTCCTCCACCGCGATCGTGTTGTAGTAAGGCGTGGTGATGCCGCCGGGCATCATGGCGGTGCCCTTGCCCAACTTGGCCACTTGTGCAATCAGCGATTCGAGCAGGAACTTGGCGCGGTCCGGGCCGCCGTGTTTCACGACCGCTTCCATCGAATCCAGCCACTCGGCGGTTTCCTGGGGGTCGTAATCGTCGGACAGACTTGCGGCACGGCTGGCCAAGACCTCGGGGCTAACGAGCATACGCACAAACCTCATCAATAAAGCCAACGCCACGTTCTCAGGGTCCGTTCAGGTGTTGGCGCGAGTAGTTCCGGGCAGTCAATTCATTGATAGTCAAGTCGCCAGAAGTCGTAACAACGATGCTTCTGTAGGGAGTCTCAGATACGATAGGAGTGGCTTTCCCCACCGTCTATGGTTCAACGCAATGCGTGCCACCGGCTTACCGATCGTTCTGGCGATGATGCTTGGAATCTCCGGGTTCGATCGGCCACTGTTCGCCCAACCGACGATCGCCCCGAAAGTTGTCACACTGACCCGCACTCAAGCACCCGTTGGTGAAATTCTACGGGAAATCACGACGCAAACGGGCCTGTCGGTCGAACTCGTCACCGGGAACCCGAAGCTGGCCATCGACATTCAGTTCGACCGGGTGCCGTTCTGGACCGCCCTGGAAAACATCGCAACGAAATCCGGCTCTCGAATCACGTTGGGCAACGACGGTCGGCGAGTCACGTTAACCGCCCCACCCATTCTACGCTCGATTTCCGCCGTGGACGGTCCCTTCCGCGTCGTCGTAACCCACGTCACGAGCCGCACCGACTTCGAGACCGGCACCGCGATCACCGAAGTGACACTCGATTGTCACTGGGAGCCACGCCTGCCCGTCTTCCGCATCGACAGTGAACCGACGATCACCACCGTGACCGACGACCGGGGCACGAAATTAACCGCCTCGCCCAACAAAGCCAAAGTTCCGCCACGTGGGAGCCATTACACCACCATATTGCGTATCCCGAACGTCCCGAGGAGTGCCACGAAGCTCACGCAACTCAGTGGCAGTTTCCAGGTGACTGCGGCGGAGAAAATGCTGTCGTTCCGCTTCACAGATTTACTAACCGTTACGCCGCAGACCCAAGACCAGTCCGGCGTCAAGGTTACGTTACTGCCGATTAAGAAAGTGACCGGACGCTGGGACGTGCCGCTGGAATTGAACTACCCGCCGAGCAAGATCGAGTTTGAAAGCTACGAGTCCGCACTTTGGTTGACTGAGAACC
>JANLRE010000589.1:0-1205 GCA_031368205.1 Fimbriiglobus sp.
GGTGTTTCACACCTCGTCGGCAAGTAATTACGATGTCGAAATAGCCAGAATCGGTGTGAAGCGCGAGGTGGTGTGGCGGAAGGACGCCGTTGCGGCAAAGCAGCACCCGATCCCCGCCGATGCCTCGTCGCAGGGCTGCAAGTGGCCCGCGACTTTCACCGTGAAAATCCCCGACGAGTGGAAGTCCGGCTACTACTCCGCACGGCTGACCGCCAAGGTTGCGAGCGTCAAACCACTGGTGTCCGAAGTCTACTTTATCGTGCGGCCCAAACACCCCGGCAAGACATCCACCATCCTGTTGCAACTGTCCACGAACACCTACAACGCCTACACGAATTGGGGCGGCTACAGCCTGTACGCCTACCACGGACGGCACAAGGTGCAGGGTCGCCGGGTGTCGTTTGATCGCCCGCAATCTTCGCAGTTCCCCAACTGGGAACAACCGTTCGTGGCCTGGGCGGAGGGCAACGGTTTTACCCTGGAATATGCGGCGAATTCGGACTTGGAACGTGACCCGGAGTTGTTGAAGAATTACAAACTCGTCCTGAGCGTGGGGCACGATGAATACTGGTCATCGCCGATGCGTGACACGCTCGAAGCGTTCATCGGCAACGGCGGGAACGTCGCGTTTTTCAGCGGCAACACTTGCTGTTGGCAAGTCCGCAGCGAAGAGAACGGTCGTGCCCTAACGTGCTGGAAGCAATCCTTCGGCGACGACCCGGTGTACAAGTCCGGCGACCACAAACTGCTGTCCACCGCGTGGAGCCATTACTTGGTTGGTCGCCCGGAAAACACCCTGACCGGCGTGGGGTTCTTATGGGGCGGCTATCACCGCAGTCATGGCCAATACATGGACGGCTCCGGCGCCTACACGATCCACCGCCCGGACCACTGGCTGTTCGCCGGATGTGACGCGAAACGCGGCAGCGAATTCGGCGGCAAGGACACGATCGTGGGCTACGAGTGCGACGGCTGCGAGTTGGTCTGGAAGGACGGCTTGCCGACACCCACCCACAAAGACGGCACGCCCGAGAACTTCACCGTCCTCGCCACCGCACCCGCCAAGTGGCACCCCGACGATTGCGAGTGGTACGAAAAGTGGGAGAAAGGCCGCCAAGGCCACGCCGTCATCGGCACCTACACAAGGGGCGGCACAGTCGTCACAGTTGGCAGCACCGACTGGGGCCACGGGTTGAGAGGAGGCG
>JANLRE010000258.1:0-7553 GCA_031368205.1 Fimbriiglobus sp.
CAAGCACGGGAATGGCTGGATTGTGCGGCATTTCGTAGGTTTCTAGCACTTCCTCCATGTGAGCAACACACTCGCCGTCCGCTTGCGGAGGAATCACCCAATACCGGATTTTCCGATTCGTCATGCCGTTTTTTTGAGCGGACGCCGGACCGTTTCGTGACTCACCGCGGCCACAATTTTCAACTCCACACCCTGGCGGCCCAACAACCGCAACGACCAGTTGGCATCGCCTGGGGGCGGCGATCCGAGTCGCGTGGCGATGAGGCGGGCCTCTTGACCGCCCGTCAACAACTTCGCCACGGGCGGTTGCGTGCGTTCCACCCGGTGGAGGGTTTCTTCAAACCCCCGTCCGGCCAACCGCCGACGGATCGTCCCGCTCCGAATCCGTCAATCGCACCACATCCCGCTTTCGCATGGCACACTCCTTGTGCCTCGCAGAATCCCCAATTCACTCGAAACCGACCATCCGAAGTTTTAGCTGTGACGCAGCATTACCCACTTTTGCTCGACACGTTTTCCCTTTACGTTGAGTGGGAGACCCTCGTTTCCAAACAGGCCTGCCGCGGCAAAGTCGCGCACGATGCCCGTTACGTCGCTGCGATGAAAACGCATGGCGTTACGCACATTCAGACCTTCAACGTGAGCGACTTTACGCGCTTTCCTGGCATTTCTATTCTCGACCCGAGCGTAGTTGCTGCGGCAATCCCACCGGATGCAATCCCGTGAGAACTGGCGAACGCCGCATCTTCAAACAAACCGATCCGGTCATTACAACCACGATAGACTACTCGTTTTCGCTCGCTTCTCATCTTGCCTGACCAGAAAAATCGGTTGTTGTGGCTACCCCAATGGGGGAGTTCGCTCTACGATCTTGTCAGGGGGCCTGAATGCGAATCCTCGTTGTGTCCGATCTTCACGCAAATCCAGCGGCTCTGATGGCCGTGCGCGAGCGCTTTGATGTTTGCCTCTGCCTTGGTGATCTTGTGGACTACGGCCCGGACCCTGCGCCCTGTATTGAGTGGGTTCGGAAACATGCGACGTACACTGTGCGTGGCAACCACGACCACGGCGTCGCCCAGGACGTGGTGATTCAAGGTGCGAGTGGTTTTCGCTACTTGACAATGGCCACGCGGAAAACCACTTCCCCACTTCTGACCGATCGGGACAGGCGATTTTTAGCGGACCTTCCCACCACGCAACTGCTGACGATCGACGGGTTCCGCATCATGATGGTTCATGCTTCCCCCCGCGACCCGATGGACGAATATGTCCTCCCGGACCCCAAAGCGTGGGCGGCACGACTGGCCGGGATCAAGGTCGATTTTCTCCTCGTCGGTCACACGCACATCCCCTTCAAGTTGAACGCCGGTCGCACGACCGTGGTCAACCCCGGCAGTGTGGGCTTGCAACGCGACGGCAACCCGAAAGCCCGGTACGCGATCATCGAAGACGGCAAAGTGGAACTGAAACAAATCGACTACGACATCCAACAAACGATCACGTCCGTAGACGCCAGTAGCCTGGATACCTTCGCCAAAGAGATGCTTGCGAACGTGTACAACGTCGGTCGGTATGTACACCCGGCGGGGCTTGGGGTGCCGGTTCCGACTGCGAAAAATGGGGCGTACTATTTGAATGGCAACGGGAATGGGAATGGGAAGCACAGTAACGGGAAGTCGGAGATTGTGATGGAGGGTTGATGACCCCATGACCCATGACCCATGACCCACGGCAACGAAGCGTTGCCGTGGGCTTTCGGGGTTTCTGAGCACAACGAACTACTTCTTCTCTTCGATGATTTCCAGGTCTTTGGCTTCGTCGATCTGGATTTGCGGGCTGTCTTTGTAGACGGTCACTTTGCCTTTGGCGCGGATGGTTTTGTCTTTGAACGTGTCGTAGGTTGCCTTCTCGTGCTTGTCGGTCATGCCTTTTTCGTTCAACACGACGGTGAAGTTCTCCTTGCTGCGGAAGTCGGCGTCGGAGTTCATCAGAATTCGCTTGCCGTTGTTCACCGCCCGGCCGCCTTTCACGACGTATTGCACCGTGACGACTTCGCCCACCTTCTTGATCGCTTCGGCGGGGGTCAGAACGCCGGGGGGTAGTTTCGGTTGCTCTTTGAGCGGTTCGGCGTCCTTCGGTTTGTCTTTGGCTTGCAGTAAACTGATGGGGAACTTTTGCCGCAACGTGATTTCCCCTTGGTCGTCACGCAGTTGCAGACTGACGGTGGGTTCTCCGTTCCACTCGATCGTGATGAAGCCGAAGTGATCGCCGTAGGGCATCGACGAGACGCGGTGCTTGTTCTTTTCTTGCTCACGCCATTTCGGCGCGCCTTGATTGAAACCACTACTAGTCAGGTCGTAAAGCGGGTAACCGATGGCGTGCGTGGTGAGTGACAGTTCGCCAAGGTGTCGGTCGCCGCTGAGGATCACGACGCCACTGGCCTTGGTATCTTGGATCAGTTTGAACAGGCGGTTGCGTTCGGCAGGCATGTTGCCCCACTTCTCGAACGGGTGTTCTTCGGAGACCACTTGAATGCTCGAACACAACAACCGCAAATCGGCAGGTTCCTTCAGTTGCGTTTCGAGCCACTTCCATTGGTCGTCCCCCAGCATCGTGGCGTCCGCGTCGGTGTTCGGCACATACGGTGTGCGGATCAGGCCGTAGGGTGCGATGGTTTGCGGCGACCCGGATTTCAACTTGCTGCGGAAATACCGGGTGTCCAACAAGATGATTTGCGTCCGTTTCCCGACCGGGCCGAACGTCGCGGCCGAGTACACGCCCTTCTGCGTGCGACGCGGGGAATCGGCAGGGGTGCCGAAGAAGTCGTGGAAGAGTTTTTGCGACTCGTCTTTCAACGGCCATTCGACACCAGCATCGTTTTTGCCGTAGTCGTGGTCGTCCCACGTGGCCAGCATCGGGCAAGTGGCTTTCAACCGCTGCCAGCCGGGAAGCTTGGCGAGTGTCTCGTACTTTTCTTGAATGACGACGGTCGTCACTTTGCGGGACCGTTCGAGGTCCGCGTATATTGTGTCACCGAGTAGCAGCAACAGTTCCGGCTTGGCGTCCGCGATTTTTTCATAGATCGGCAACGGCTTGTCTTGATTCGCACACGACCCGAAGGCAATCCGGGTCAGCGGCTTCGCGGGGTCCGCTTGGGCCAACCCCACTGTGGGGACGAGTGCGGGGACAATCGCCATCCCCAGCACCGCAACGACGTTCCACCAGTACCGAGCCATGCGTCACCTGTTTCGTGAAGTTCGCCGAACATTTACCGCACGGACCCGGCGGCATAGAGTGTGTTGAACAGACCGCATCCCCACTTGGCAAGCAACGGCTTCTAACTGCTGGCGCTGGTATGCAGTGGGAACTTGTCCCGAAAGCGCGTCACATTGGGAATTTTCTCTTGCAGCATCGCCCCCAGAGTCTGGTAGAATTTCAGTTAGTATTCATCACCCTTGTCCGGCCCAGCGTATTCCACAGTCCCCCACGATGATTGCTTCGCCGGTTCCCATCCCACCATCGGCGAACAACCAGCGTACAACGCCACCGGACAGGACTCGATTTGAATTGCTCAACCCACTGTTTTACCTCTTAGAGGGAGGCCATCATGGCCAAGGCCCGCGGTGACTTCACGGACATTTTGCTCCGGAAGAAAATTCTCAGTCCCGAACAGTTAGACGAGGCGGTGAGCCTCGCTAGCTCGACGGGGATCAAACTCCAGGACGCCCTGGGAAAGCTTAACTATTCCACGCCGACCGAATCGGTCGCGGCGATGGCAGAGTTTCACAACGTTCAGTTCGTTGATTTAACGACGCTGGAGATTCCGAAGGCCGTCATCGAGCTGGTGCCGGAATCGGTGGCCCGCGAAAACCTCGTCCTGCCACTGTCGCTCGAAGGGAACACGCTGAAGCTCATCACGGCGGACCCGAGCAACTACGAGGCGATGCAGAAACTTCAGTTCATTCTGAACAAGGAAATTCAGCCGGTCCTGGCAGTCCAGGAACAAATTCAGGAAGCGATTAACCGGAACTATGGTCAGACCGAGACCGAATCGGTTGACTCCATGCTCGTCGAGTTCACGGACACGGCCATCGAGTTCACCAAAACCGAAGCCGCCGGGTCGATGGCGAACGCGGACGAATCCGATGCCCCCGTTGTGAAGCTGGTGAACTTGCTCATCTCGGAAGGCGTGGCGACACGAGCGTCAGATATTCACATCGAGCCGTTCGGGGACCGAATCCGGATTCGTTACCGAATCGACGGCGTGTTGGTGGAACGGGATGCCGCACCGCGACGATTGCTCTCCGCAATGTTGTCGCGGATCAAGATCATGGGCAGCATTGACATTAGCGAGAAACGGCGTCCCCAAGACGGTCGTATCAAGATGACGGTGGGCGGCAAGCACTTCGACCTTCGCGTGAGTATGCTTCCGACGGTTCACGGACAGTCTGCCGTGATGCGGATTCTCGACCGTGGGAACATCATGGTCGGCATCCGCGATCTGGGGTTTAGCGAAGAAGACTATCTGCGATTCCAGAACATCATCAAACGTCCGAACGGGATTTTTCTTGTAACTGGCCCGACCGGGTCCGGCAAGACCACGACCCTGTATGCGGCGTTGAACGAACTGAACCGACCGGACCGCAAGATCATCACGGCTGAAGACCCGGTTGAGTATTATTTGCCCGGCATCAACCAAGTTGAAGTCAGGCACAACATCGGGTTGAACTTCGCCCGAATTATCCGAGCAATGTTACGGCAGGCGCCGAACATTATTCTGGTCGGCGAGATTCGAGATAAGGAAACCGCCGAGATCGCTGTTCAAGCTTCCTTAACCGGACACTTGGTTTTCAGTACGCTACACACGAACGATGCGCCCAGTGCTGTGACACGGCTGGTCGATATTGGCGTGCCGCCGTTCTTGATTGCCAGCTCCGTGATTGCCATCATGGGCCAACGATTGGTCCGGGTCAACTGTCCGAAATGCCGTGAACCGTATAGCCCACCCGATGAACAACTCCGTGCGGCGGGCATCACCGATGAGATGAAAGCACGCGCCACATTCATGAAGGGGAAAGGCTGCACCCACTGCCGTCAGGGTGGGTTCCGGGGTCGCGTTGCGATCACGGAATTGATGCGCATGAACTCCCAACTTCGGGAGTTAACATTTGCACTCGCACCAACGCAAGAACTACGCCGCAAAGCCAGGGCCGGTGGGATGCGAACGTTGCTGGAAGATGGTGTCCAGAAATCACTTAAGGGAATTACCACCGTGGAGGAAGTGCTGTCAACCTGCCATGCCGAACTCCTGGAAGTCGGTACATAACCTCGAATCGGCGACCGGGTTCGTGACCGCAAATCCCGGTTGCACAACGAGCTACGGATTCATGATGACAGTGTGAGAATGACGCACACGGGAAGCCTGTGAGATTCCGTGTGCTTTCTCGGTAGTGAGAACTTGAAGACGACAATCATTCAGGTATTGGTAATAGTCATTGGTTGGAATGGTGAGGCCGTCTGGGACTGATCCGAGGGGCCATAAAGCTGTCTAATCGTGGTCTGGTCGTTTTGGCGACGAGGCCGGGTTTCTTTCCCGTATTTTTGGCACTGGGGTTGATCGCGGGATAATGGGACGTCAGGGGCATTGCGTCCTGTCGGATCCTAGGTTCTCGTCTGACTCAACCGCGTGCCCCCAGCCGAGGTCTCGACTGTGGCAACTGTTGCAATGGAAAAGTTGCTGTCAACAGTGATCCAACTGAAGGCCAGCGACTTACACATCAGTGTCGGACAACCCCCCGTCGTTCGCCACGGCGGGCGGATGCGGAAGCTTGACGCCAAAATCCTGGACAGCGACGATACCGCTGGCCTCATGAAGTCGATCACCCCCGACCGCTGTCAACAAGAGTTGCAGCAAAAAGGGGGGGCTGACTTCGCCATCGAGTACACCGATGGGGTTCGGTTCCGGGTTGCGATTTTCAAACAACGTGGCACCATCGGCATGGTGTTGCGGCGGATTCCGAGTCAGTTTCTTTCGTTTGAAATCCTGCGGATGCCCGAAGCGATCCGCTCCTTGATTGTTCGCCCACGGGGGCTGTTGTTGGTGACCGGCCCGACCGGGTCCGGCAAGACGACGAGTTTGGCGTCGATGGTGAACTTCATCAACAACAACTACGACCGGCACATCATCACGTTGGAAGACCCGATCGAGTATTACCACAAGCACATCAAGTGTACGGTGAACCAGCGGGAAATCGGCGTGGACGTGCCGGAGTTTAAGGAAGGCATTCGGCGGGCGTTGCGGATGGACCCGGACGTGATTCTGGTCGGTGAAATGCGCGACTTGGAAACGATCCACGCCGCGATTGAAGCCGCCGAAACCGGGCACATTGTGTTCGGCACGCTGCACACGTCCGGTGCGGCGTCCACGGTGAACCGGATCATCGACGTGTTCCCCCAGGAGCAACAAGCTCAGGTGCGAACGCAACTCTCGACCGCACTCATCGGGGTGTTGTCGCAAGCGTTGTTGCCGAAGAAACCGGACGGCGTGATCGCGGCCTACGAAATGATGGTCGTGACCCCGGCGATTCAGAACCTGATCCGCGAAAACAAGGTCTATCGAATCGACTCCTCGATTCAGACGGGCCGCAAAGACGGGATGTTCTTGCTGGACGAATCGCTCTTCCGCCTCTGGAAGGAAGGGCTTTGCGACAAGGAAGAAGTGCTTCTGAAGGCGTCCAAGCCGGCCGAACTCGCCGGCAAAATTGCGATGGCCGAACGCGGTTCGCTCGAAGACGAAGAGGACGAGGGCGGCGACGACGACGAGGAGGAGGAAGTCGATGACGAAGAGGAAGACGACGACGAAGATCGTCGCCCCCGCCGTAAAGGGAAGTAACGATAACCCGGAACGCCTGCGGAGAACCACTCCGCAGGCTCCGCCATCACAAGCATAACGGATGAGGCATCGGTGCGATTCCCGCCACACTGTCGCGGTTGAGTCGCCCGACCCAGCACCCCGAACCGAGGCCAAGCGAACAATGTCAACCGTTCCTCCTAACGACCCGAAGAAGCCTGCCGTCGCACCGCCCCAACCCGGTGCGAAGAGCGCTAGCTCGCCGATACCCGGCGCGAAGCCACCGGCCCCCCCGACACTCAGCGCGACGCCCGGCGCGAAGCCCGGCGTGCCCGGTGTCAAGCCACCGGCAAGCGGGGCGCCTGCGCCACGGCCCGCCGCACCCGGAACACCCGGCGTGAAGCCGCCTGCGGCACCCGGCGCGAAACCAACGGGAGCGCCGAACCCGGCTGCTAAACCCGGCGCACCGGCGGCCCAGAAGCCAGCGGCCCCGGCCGCACCCAAGCCCGCGCCGAAACCCGCGCCGCCCCGGAACCGCTTGGCGCACGTCGATTCCAACAGCAAGCAACTCGGCCAGAAGCTCGTGGACCTGGGCTACCTCGACGATTTGCAACTCGAAGACATTTACGAGGAGATGCGGAACAGCAACAACAAGCTGTCCGAGATTGCGGTCTCGCGGGGGCTGGTCAACGACGACCAAGTT
>JANLRE010000285.1:0-5502 GCA_031368205.1 Fimbriiglobus sp.
GCAGCAAGATTCGGGTAGCTGGTTGGCTCCAATACTATTTTTCGGTAGTTGGTGTTGGCAAATGGTGGCGGTGCAATTGTCGGGGTTCCAGCTCGGTCTGTAATCCGAAAACTCGCTCCAAACTCTGGAAGGATGAGGGAATCACCGTTCGACACCCGACTCATGTATTCAGTAATGTCGTTTGTGTCGCTGGAGACGAAGTAAATCTCTTGGTTGGGGGGAATTACTTGGTTCGCGCCGTTGTACTGGTACACAAAAACGATCCGCGCACCATTTGGTTTGCCTTCTTGGGCTGGGTTCGGCACCCAGACATCGGGCTGTTCGATGTATTGGGCTTCGGTCGAGTAGTAGTAGTTGCCAGAGTCTTGCGTCAATGCGAACCGCACGCCACGGGGGGCGCCGTCGCGGAGGGCGCGTTGCTTGGCGATGAGGAGCCACCCGGAGGCGCGGTCGGCGCCGCTGATGACCTTCTGCGAGCCGACCATCCCGGAGTAGGACACGCCCACCGCGAGCGCGGCCAACAGGATCATCAGCGACATCACCACGAGCAGTTCGACGAGCGTGTAACCGCGTCGAGTCGGGTATCCGGTGCGGGTCATGTTAATCCCTCCTCGTGCCTTCACGGCGACGATAGCTCAGAAGATTGTCGTTACCGGAATCGCCCGCTGCGCCACCGAGATAGGGTGCCGTACCGGGATCATTATCTGGCCCCGCCGAGATCAGCGTCGGGATGAAGTTGGAGTTTACAAAACCAGTTGCAGGTAAACCGAGTTCAGTAATTGCCGAGGCACGGTTGGCGGCAGCCCAGTTATTGCCTACACGGACAATCAGCAGCCCGCGAGGATCAAGCGGATTACTTGAAACTGTCGAAGGTTTCGAGAATTCAGGCGATGTAATCTCGTTGTTAGTGGCAGCCCGTCTGAACAAAATTGGGTTGCCCCACGAGTCCTTAAAAATCGGAACAACACCCGTAGCCGGTTTCTTCGGGTTCGCTGTGTCGAACAGGTCGAATCGTCCGTCCATCGTGCCAACTTGTTGTTGCAAGCCTTCAAGAGTGTTTGCCGTACCTCTATTACCCGAGTCCATGATCGCGGCGTAGAAAAGTGCAGCAGATTGTTCAAGTACTGGCGCATTTAGCGCCTTATTTTGGACACCCACTGTAAATATTTTGCGAGGTTGAAGAGTCGCACCGTTGATGTTAATCGTGACCAACTCGGAATAAGACTCTGGGAACTCGTTCTTCAAGACCGCATAGGTCCACAACGAGACGGCACGGTCTTTATCACCATCACAACGCGAGATCACCTCTGGTGGTGGGTTCTTCGCGTTGGTCAGGATCGCGCTCCAGCGGGCCATCATGAGGGTGTCGAGTTTGCCGAGGGTGCCTTCGGTGTTGCTGGTTTGTTGGGCGGCGCGGACCCGGAACAGTGCCCCGACGGAGAGCGCCGCCAACACGGCGATCAAGGAGATCACCACGAGAATTTCGATCAGCGTGAACCCGCGTCGGCGGGCTGGTTTCGTCAGCATGTCAGCCCTCCGTTATTTGCTACTGGAGCCAAGTTGTAAGCCGTTGTTGAAGTTCGCAATGTCGTCTTCACCGTCATCACCAGGACCGTAAGGCGATTTTTCCGGAACCCAGGGCGATAGCCCTGATGACGCCAATTCTGTGCCAGGGCCAAAGAATTGGTTCGGACCAGCGGAGATGATCTGCACGCCGCCTGGGTTGACCCACTTCGGGGTCGAGTCCGTGCAGAACGCCCGCACTTGCAGTGGGGTTCCCTTGGATGTCGTAAACGGGAGGAAAAAGTTTGTAACGTATTTATCCGACCGGCCCGTGGAGAAGAAGGCGTAGGGTGTACCCCATGTATCGAGGTAATCGGGTGATGGGCTGACTACGGGTTTGACGACCACAACACGATTAATGTCGAAGTCCATGTACGGGCCTTTTTTTGCGGTCCCCGCAGGGGTAATCGGCCCAGTCGAATCGAACCCTTGCAGTTGCGGCCCGCCGAGGAAAAAGAGCAGACACTGGCTGCCCGAAAGCACTTGACCGTTAATGTTCGGGTTGATGTTCGGAGTAACGCCGAACGGTGTGGCTGCTGCAGGGGCGTTGTAAGCCCGGAACATGCTCTTTAAGATGGCGTGTCCGTTGTCCATTTCCGTATTGATCGCAATTGTTGCTCCGGTTGTGTTCGGCGGTGCTGTTACCGGGAATCGGATGTATTGTGGCGGGTTGAAGCCGAAGTCCTGTTTGAACTTCGTGATCGCCAAGTTCATGTTGTTGATGTCGGAGACCGTGGCGGTGCGCTTGCCGGCCACGCGGACCCGTTGAAAGGCGGCGGTGCCAAGTGCCGCCAGCACGGCGATGATGGTAATCACCACCAGCAGTTCGACCAACGTGAAGCCCCGCCGGGAGGATCGGGGGCGGGCTTGTCCAGTTCGGGTTCGCATGACTCGTCACCTCGCGGGGGAAAGATATTGGGGGCTTGTTGGAGTTATTTGCTAAGGCCTTCGAGCAGCTTAATCAGCGGCAGGAACAGCGAGATCACGATGCCGCCGATGACGCCACCGAGGAACACGATCATGATCGGTTCGAGCAAGCTAATCAGCGACTTCACCAGGTTGTCCACTTCCTCGTCGTAGAAGTCGGCCACCTTGTACAGCATGGTGTCGAGGTCGCCGGTCTCTTCGCCGACCTCGACCATGTTGACCACCATGTCATCGACCAGACGGGCTTCTCGCAACGGGTCGGCAATGGTGTTCCCTTCCCGGATGGATTCTAGAACACGCTGGAACATCCGCTCGAAAACCGCGTTATTTGCGGTCTCCCGCACAATACTGAGGGCTTCCAAGATCGGCACGCCGGACGCGATCAGGGTACCTAGCGTCCGCATGGTGCGGGCCACGATGGTCTTCTCCACCAGCCCGCCGATAATCGGAATCCACAGTGTGATCCGGTCCAGGGCGTAGTTCCCGGCCCGGCTCATGCGGATCAACTTCAAGAGCAAGTAAATGCCGACCGGGAACAGCGGGATGAAGTACCAGTACGACGATGTCCAGTTCGAGATGCCGATGAGCGTCTTGGTGGCTTGCGGCAGTTGCAGACCGAACTCGTCGAAGATCTTTTTGAACTTCGGGATAATCATGACCATGATGAACGTCAAGATCGCCACGGCGACGAAGATCACCACCGCCGGGTAGACCATCGCCCCGATGATCTTGGCCTTCAAACTCGCCGCTTTCTCTTTGAACTCCGCGAGCCGCTGGAGGATGATTTCCAACGCACCGCCCGCCTCCCCGGCGCGGACCATGTTCACGTACAGGCGGTCGAAGCACTTCGGGTGCCGCCCGAACGCTTCGGACAGCGTCATGCCGGATTCGACGTCTTCGACCACGTCGATGAGCGAGTTTTTCAGCACGCCCGGCTTCATCTGCTTTTCGAGAATCCGCAACGACCGCAGCACCGGCAACCCGGCGTCCTGGAGCGTGCTGAACTGCCGCGTGAAGATCGTCAGGGCCTTCTGCGACACGCCACCGATGGTGAACGTCTTGCGGGACTTGCCGGTCTTCTTTTTCTTGCCCTTCTGCCCCTTGCCTTGGACCGCCGTCAGCTTGGTGACGAAGTAGCCCATCGCCTTGATCTTCTGCGACGCTTCGTCCTCGTTAGCCGCCTCGACGGACTCTTTCACTTCCTGCCCGGAAGTGTTGAGGGCTTCAAACTTGTAGGTCGGCATCGTTCACCAATTCAGGGGACAGAATTCGGAATGCAAGCCACAACATATTTTCAGTGAATCAAAGTCTCTCAAAGCCCAGGGACGATCGTCCCTGGGCTTTCGTGGGCTTTCGTGGTGGTTAATCGTCCAGCACGGTTTCGCGGACCACTTCGTCCAGTGTGGTCACGCCGTTCAGCAGGGCGATGATGCCGCAATCGCGTAGGCTGGTCGTGCCCTGTTTGCGGGTGTAGTTGCGGATCTGGTCGGTCGAGGCGCCGCGACTAACCATGTCTCGTAAGTCGTCGTTCATAATCAGCAGTTCGTACAGCCCGGTTCGGCCCTTGAACCCAAGGTTGTTGCACTTGTCGCAGCCCTCGCCGTAGAAGAACTTTTTGCCCCTAAATTCCTCAAACGGGGCGTTCAGTTCCATGACCTGTTCGCGGGTCGGCTCGTAGGGCGTCTTGCAAAGCTGACACACCTTCCGCACCAACCGCTGGGCCTGGATCGCTTCGACCGTGGCGGTAATCAGGAACGGCTCGACGCCCATGTCCCGGAGGCGGGTGATCGAACTCGGCGCGTCGTTGGTGTGCAAGGTGCTGAACACCAAGTGCCCCGTCAGGGACGCTTGAATCGCAATCTGGGCGGTCTCCAAGTCGCGGATTTCGCCAACGAGGATGATGTCCGGGTCTTGCCGCAAAATCGCCCGCAACGCCGCCGCGAACGTCAGGTCGATTTCGGACTGAATCGGGCACTGAATGATGCCGTCAATTTCATACTCCACGGGGTCTTCCGTGGTGATGAGTTTGGTGTCGATGTCGTTGAGTTCCGAGAGCGCGGAATACAGCGTGGTTGTCTTGCCCGAACCCGTCGGCCCGGTGACGAGGACGATGCCGTTGGGCTTCTTAATCACCTGACGGAACTGGGCCAAAATATCGGCCGGCATCCCGATCCGACCGAGGTCGAGGCCGACGCTCGACTTGTCAAGCACTCGGATAACGGTGCTTTCCCCGAACAGCGTGGGCAACACGCTGACCCGCATGTCGATCCGGTTGCCGCCGACGTTCAACTCGATGCGACCGTCTTGCGGCAGTCGCCGTTCGGCGATGTCGAGGTTCGCCATAACTTTGATACGGGAGGCAATTGCGGTGCCGAGGTGCCGGGGCGGCGGTACCATTTCGTACAGCACGCCGTCGCACTTGTAGCGCATCTTGTATTCGTCTTCAAACGGCTCGAAGTGAATGTCCGACGCTTGGTCCCGGATAGCCATCAACAGCACCATGTTGATGAGCTTGCGGACCGGGGCGGAGTTGGCCATTTCCGCGAGGTCGTCGAGGTCGATACTGGTTTCGCGCTTGCCGCCGCCGAGGTTGGCAAAATCGGGGTCGTTTTCCAACGCCTTGATGATGCTCGAAATCGACTCTTCGGCGCCCCCACCGGCCACGCTGCTGTACGCCTTTTGCATCAACGCCATCACCGCAGAAGGCGGCGCGAGGACGGCGCTGACTTGCGGGATGCCGAGGAAGTTCTTGATGTCGTCGATGGCTTGCAAGTTGTTCGGGTCGGACATCGCCACCGTCAACGAACCGCCTTCAAACGACAACGGCACCATCTTGTACAGTTCGGCCATGTTGAGTGGCACAATCTTGAGCGCTTCGGGCGACGGCTTCACGTCTTCGAGGCTCATCAACTTCATGCCGTGAACTTCAGCCGTCGCCGTCAGAACTTGGTCGTCGTTGACCAGCCCCCGCGAGACCGCAATCTCGGACAGCTTGTTGTTGCTGTTCCGCAT
>JANLRE010000309.1:0-3884 GCA_031368205.1 Fimbriiglobus sp.
GACATCTTCTGGGAAGTGGCGGCGATGAACTCGCGCCACTTTGCCGCGAGGCGGTCGAATCCCTTGCGGCATAGCACTTCGTGCGCCAGGATCATCGGCCGCAATCGCCAAGCGTAGCGATCGTAAGCGACTTTCAACCGCATGAAATCGAGCAGAATGTACAGGTTCTCGCCGTAATCGGATTGCGTGGTCGTGGTGTTGTAATCACGGTACTCGTCGTAATGCTCCACGAGGGATTGCAACACCATCTCGAACAACCTTGCCAAGCGAACGCGGTCGGCCTTACCCTCGCTGAAGGCGGTGACGAGTTTCAATGGTTCGTCCGTTTCGAGTGCTTGACGTTCTAGCCAGTTCGCGGTCCCTTGGGCCAGAATGCCGCGAACGTTCGACAGCGACAGGAAGCGCACGGTGAACAGGTCGCTGCCGTACTCCTTGATGAACGTCCGCAGTTCGTCCCACTCTTCGCGTTCCAGCACCGATTCCAACGTCGAGAGCCGCAAGCCGATGCTGTGATCGACCCACAATGTCCGGAACGAATCGGCCATTTGGCGTAACGCCGAGGCCAACGGGCCGTCTTCGCTGGCGTCTTCGCCCCAATCCTTGGCCGCCGTTAACAGGGCGTCCACGACGCCGATCACGGCGGTGCGGAACAGTTGGTCGAACGACGAGACGCGCCGCCCTTCCGGCGGTTCGTTGCGTTCCATGCCGCGCGCGAGTTTGATGAGTTGATACGTCTCGCGCAACAAACCCAATCGCGGCAAGCGTGCCAACAACGATTCGATGATGTGCAAGGCGGTTTGGGCACGCAGGGCTTGTGCCGGTTTGCCGCCATCAACGGGGGGGCTAACCAGAAGCGGTTCGTGGCGGAAGAGCGTCACAAAAAGGGGCAACAACCGTCTGGCACCGGCGGTATCGGCGGACGCCACGGCCCGTTCTAACCGGATCGCAATGGCTTCCCAATTCGATAGTTCAGAAGTCGGTCCGGTCGCATTCGGCTTGCTGACATCTTGCTTGGCGGGCAATTCTGCGGAGCGCGACAACAGTGCGGCCAGTGCGCGAGCGGCCGATGAAGTTTCGACCGAGGTTTGCACCGCCAGTTCGAGCAAGCCCGCTTTCACGGCCCGTCTGCGGTCGTACTCCATCACGCCTTCAAGTCCGGTCGTCGATTCCGGCACCGTGATCTGGTGAACCCGTTCGATCAACGCTCGCAACAATCCTAAATTTCCGCGTGCCATCCGAAGCCATTCGCCGACCGCATTCATGGCCGTGGAATCGGTGCGATCCCACATGTCCGGTCGCGCTGCCGTGCGCCACAACCGTGCCACTGCTGCCAAAAACCGCAACCGTTCTTCGGCCCGGTCCGCGTCACCATCCAGGGAGAAATCACCTGACGCCGCCTTCGGACCCCCGTCCGCGACGGCGCCTTCTTCGCCGTCGTCAGCCGAATCCTTGAACGTCATCTCCTCGTAGGCCGATGCGAACGGGTCTTCCTCTTCCTCTTCCTCTTCGTCGTCTTCCTCATCCTCATCGTCATCAGCGGTCGCTTCTTCGTCGTCGCCCGCTTCTTGGTGGACAATGCTGAACCCGAGATTGGGCACGATCCAGCGGTCATCGGCGTTGGATTCCAGCATCTCGAAAAAGCGGCGAACCAATGGCCCGCGTTCGGTGGGGTCAAGTTGCTCCCCGGCAGTCACGGCGTGAAGCCAGCGGAACGCCAATCGAAAAAACGACGCCGAGGGGTCTTGCAACGGCACCGTGTCCGCTTCGCTCAACCACGTCACAATGAGTGCCAATGCGGCGCGATAATCGCCATGATTCAACAACGCATCAATCACCTGGGAGTACGCAGCGGGGGTGCGAAACCCGTCCCGATGCTTACGCCAAAACGCCGGGTCGGACGCACCGCCGGTTCGCCAAAGCGCCGTCGCTTTCGCAACGTGTTCGGCGGCGTCCGTGCGTTCTTGCCCCTGGACACGCGGCATGTCCGCGACCGTGACCGTGGCGAATTGGTCCCACCACTCCGCGAGTGTGCGCATTCCAAGTCGCAGTTGTTCTTCTAAACTCCGATCGGTTCCCGCTGCCGCGACCGACAGCCCTTGGGCGTACAAGTCGAACTGCCGACCGACCGTCAAGATTAAGTCTTCAGCACGCGGGTCACGCACCGTGTCATCCCGACCGGGGAAGATCGGAAATAGCCCTTGATAGCCGAGGATGTTCCACGGGTCGATCAACGCGCCGCAATCAATCCCACGCCGCAATAGGTCTTCGACTTCCTGAAGCAAGCGAATGACCTCCGCAAGCTTGCCGCCCTTCGTGGCGAAGCCGGTTTCCGTTTGGAGCAGGCGTATCTCACTGCCGAACCGGGTCGCCGGGGCCGGGATGTTCGCCGCCCGTTGCCGCGCGGCGTTCGGGTAACCCATCGACGCGAACAACAGTGCCAACCGCCGTTCTTGCAAATGCAACGCCCGCTCGCCGGCAATCGACTGGTTCAAATACTGCCGCACCGCCGCGAACGGCTGCCGATACCGTGTGGCTTCCTCGCGGAGCCGATCGCCGTTCGGCCCCGTTAACGACGTGAGCAGTTGCTTGTAAAACTCGTCCCGGTACCGGGCAATCCGCTGCACGAGTGTGGACAACGTGACCGTGGAATCGTGGAAGTTTGGCCCGGCACCGCTGACCCCGGCGCCCATCAGAATCGTGCCACACAGGGCGGCAGCGGCTTCAAAAATCCGCCCCGCGTCCGGTGCTTTTAACCCGGTGGTGTGCGGCCACTTTTCGCCATGCACCCAACGCGACAACGCATCGAGCGTCGATTGCCGTAACACGAAGCGGTAGTAGTACCCGTGGCCGTTGATCCGGTGCGGATCCCATTCGCCGAACAGCACACTTGGCCGCTTGTTCACCGGGTGGAAGTGGTCGATGGCGCGGGGGTCGAGGGCGATCTCTTCGAGCTTCGATGGGTCAAAACTGGCTTCTTCCAAAAGATGTTGATCGGTCTTGGCGAGCAACTCCATCGCCGGACGGATCAAGTCGGCGTAGCGGCCCGGTGCCGTCCCGACACCCTTTAAGAACAGGGGAACCGGGCAGACTTTTTCATGCAGGTAGAAATCGGTTTGCGGCCGTGTTTCGAGCAAGGCAATCGGGCGATAGCCGACGAAGTCGTTCAGCGTTCGCAACATTCGCTCGACGCTGGTTTGCGAAGTGCGGCCTGCGAGGGTGACTTCACAACACCGTGCGAGGAAGAACGCATTGAACAGTTGCTCATCCGGCTGATGAACCAGCAAATCGCGGTGATGGGCACGGTAAGCCGTTGGCAGTTGTCGCAAGCCGAGATCGAGGATTTGCCGCGCTTGGGCAGTATCGCGGAAGGCCGCCGACCCCGATTGTTCCAACTCGTTGGCGCGGTGCTGCAACCAACCAGGAATCGTTACCCACGGCGTCGCGTCTCCGGATTCGGTCAGGAAGCCGAAAGCGTCCGCGAGGCTCTTGCGGAACCGCGCATCAACGCGACCGTCCGAGAAGTTCAAATACCCCAGAATAGTGGACCCGTCGAACCGCCGGGTCAAGTCGGGATAAAACACGGTTGTTGGCTCACCCTGCAGCATCAGCGCCTCCGGCGCGTGTCAATTCGCCCACAATGAAGATGTCATCCGTGGCACCAAGATAGGTACCAGCATAAAACATCCGGATGCCGCAAACCAGAGACGGAACCCAACATATGATAGCATCCTACGCCAAACCCAAATTGGCGGTACTCATCTCCGGTGGCGGGACAACGTTGCAAAACCTGATGGATTGCATTCGGACTGGGGAACTGCACGCCTCAATCGAAGTGGTGATTTCCAGTCGCCCGGATGCGCTCGGCGTGGAGCGGGCCAAGCAGC
>JANLRE010000602.1:0-1666 GCA_031368205.1 Fimbriiglobus sp.
GCCCGCGATCGTCCCGATCGATCTCCGGAACTTCCGGCCACGTATTCACGGTCCGGGTCAAGCCGTTCAACAGATCGAGGTACTGCTTTTGGACGTGATCGGCTTCGGCTTCCGTGATCGTCGCTTCGCCGAGCAAGTCGATCGTGAAGCCGTGCCCTTGTGCCCGCATCTTGGACACGGCCGCAATCGCCTCCGCGACGTTGGAACCGGCGATAAACTTCTTCGCCATTCGGGTGGCGTTGACCCGTGCTGCCGTGGCGAGTAGCCTTCCGCCGATCCCCCCGTTCGGCAACAACTTGACGCCGTGTCGGACCCACCACGGCACTTTTTGCCCCGCTTCCCCGAGGTATTCCTTCAAGTGCCGACTAATTTCTTTCGGGTCGTCGATCAAGTACGGCAGGGTATCCACGAACCGGAAGAGTTGAACTTTCAGCGTTTCGTTGCCCATCGACAGGGCCATCATTTTGTCGTCGAGCCACGCTTTCGTGAGCAAAACCGGGCCTTGGCGATCGAGCCGGGCGAAAATTTCGCGGCCAAACGCTTGCACACGCGGTTCGAGTTCGGAGCGGACCGTCATCAGTGCGTCTCGCGGTTAATGCAGTCCGGATTTGCCTGCCACACACGCGGGCGGTATATTCGGGACTATCTCATTATTAGGTTCTCGGGTTGGGAGTGTGACATGGCAATCGACAAGATTGGAAAAGTGGTCGTCCTCGGCACCCTCGGGGCCGGCGCGCACAGCAGTATCATGCACATCCGTCGGGAAGAAGACGGGCGGGAGTACGCGCTGAAAATTGTGCCGATCGAGGAAGAGGAAGACAAAAAATTCCTGGAGCAAGCCAAGCACGAGTTCCGCGTCGGCCAAATGTTGAACCACCCGAGTTTGGCGAAGGTGTACTGTTTGGAGACGGAAAGCGACTGGCGGTTCCGGGTTAAAAAGGTGAGGTTACTCATCGAGTACGTGCCGGGTGAAACCCTCGACAAGGTCAAGCTTCTCAAGATGGCGACGCTGCTGCGGGTGCTGGAAAAAGTCGCGTCCGGGCTGGTTCACATGCACAAGCAAGGCGTGATCCACGCGGACTTGAAGCCCAACAACATCGTGCTGGGCAAAGGCACCAACGCAAAAGTGATCGACTACGGCTTGGCCTGGATCAAGGGCGAACCGAAGACCCGCGTGCAGGGAACCCCTGCGTACATGGCGCCCGAAACCGCCATGCACAAGTTGATCAACGAGCGCACTGACATCTACAACTTTGGCGCCACGATGTACCGCCTGGCGACGTTTAAACTGCCGCCGAATACCGTGCCGCCCACGGAGGGCATGGAGCTGACCGAGAAGCAGTTCAAGAGCCAGTTGAAGCCGGTGCATGATCTCAACCCCGGCGCGCCGAAAGCGTTCGCCGACTTGATCCACAGTTGCTTGAGTTTTCAGGCTCTCAAACGTCCGGAGCGGATGAGCGAGGTCCAAGGCATCCTCGATCAACTCGCCGAAGAAGCCGAATCACAGTTTAACGAATCGGATGAAGACGAGGAATAAGTCGTTGCGGGCGATGGACAGTTGGTTTCCGAGTTGGTCCTCAGGTTCTAGATATGACGCCAGATCGTTGGATCGCTGATCGCGCGAAGCAGTTTGAAGTTTCGGGCATTCGCAAAGTGTTCGACCTGG
>JANLRE010000389.1:0-3470 GCA_031368205.1 Fimbriiglobus sp.
GACATCTCGGTAGGGATGCTAGCCATTAGCCTGGGGTCGAGCGCAGCGACACCCCAGGTCTCAGCGCCCTCCCGAATCAACGCATCCTGAAGGGATGCCACCGATTTGCTTGGGGCTGAGCGTAGTGACACACAACTTAACAGGCGGATCGGCGCTCCAATTTTCCTGACTATTCACGACAGACTTACAATAGCGATGTGTTTCCGACGAAGCGGGGTGAACCCGCTGTCGAAGTCGCTTGTCTTGCCACCATGTTCGCCACCGAGCCACCACTGATGATGGACGCCCACACGTTCGGGCTTTTGGAATTCGACAAAGTCCGCGACATTCTCGCCGGGTACGCCGCATCGTCGCTGGGCCGCGAACTGGCTAGCCAAGTCGAACCCAGTACCGACCTCGAAAAAATCCGCTTGCAGCAAGAACTCGTCACGGAAATGGTTACCGCACTCGGCCAAAATCAACCGCCGCCGTTTGGCGGATTGCACGACGTGCGGTTGTTGGTGCGGCGTGCAGCAATTGGCACGATGCTAAGTGCGGACCAACTCATCGAAGTCGCCGAGACCCTCAATTGCACCGGCGCCATTTATCGGTATCGGATGCGTCTGGATGAGCGCCTGCACCGATTGATTGACTTGTTAAACGGCGTCGAAGACCTGGGTGTGGTGTCCAAAACGATCAGTGGGTGTATCGACGGGCGTGGCCATGTTCTCGACATGGCGAGCCGCGAACTCTCAGGCGTGCGGCAAAAGCTGTACGAACTCGAAGAGAAGGTCAAATCCGAAGTGAAGCGGTTGCTACGCGATCCGGAGCTACGCAAGTGCCTCAGTTATCCGAACGCAACCGTGAACGGGGACCATTACGTTTTGCCGGTGTCGGTAAATTATCGGCACAAGATCCCTGGCATCGTGCATCGGGTCAGTTCAACCGGGGAAACGGTGTTCATCGAACCGGCCAGCATTGCCAACCTGAGTGCGCAACGGGTCACGTTGAAGGCGGAAGAAGATCGGGAAGTGAAGCGGATTTTGCGACGACTCAGCCAGGAAGTCGGTCGCGTCGCCAAGCCACTCGCCTACTCCCTCGACATCATCGCCAAGCTCGATCTCATCACCGCGAAAGCGAAGTACAGCCGCGATTTCAACATGTACGCCCCGAGCCTGAACACCGAAGGCCGCCTCTGGCTCCGAGTCGCACGACATCCGCTTCTCGAATCACTGTTCCGAAATACCGAACCGAAACCGGGTGAGGTTGGAGCCGCCGAGCAAACAGCACCGCGAAAAGTGGTGCCGATCGAGATGCGGCTCGGCGTCGGGTTCAACTTGCTCATTATCACCGGGCCGAACACGGGCGGGAAAACGGTCACCCTGAAGACGACCGGCTTGCTCTGCTTGATGGCCCAGTGCGGAATGCACATCCCGGCCGCCGAAGGGAGTATCGTCCCAATTTTTCGGCAGGTGTTTGCGGACATCGGCGACGAACAAAGCCTCGAACAATCCCTCAGCACCTTCAGTTCCCACATCACCCGCATTGCGTCCATCTTTGAAAAGGCCGACGACCACAGTTTGATCTTGCTCGATGAACTCGGTGCCGGGACCGACCCCACCGAAGGGGCTGCACTCGGTCGGGCGATTCTGGATCAACTGGACATGATCGGTTGCCGGGCGATTGTCACAACGCACCTGGGCGACTTGAAAACGTATGCCTTCAACAACGAGCGGGCGGAGAACGGGGCGGTCGAGTTCGACATCGAAACACTGCGCCCGACGTACCGCTTGCACATCGGGCAATTCGGGATGAGCAATGCGTTGCAGATTGCCAAACGACTGAAACTACCCCGCGACCTGCTGAAGCGGGCGCACAAGTATTTGCGACGGCGTAAGGGCAAATTGCCGGAACTGGCACGGCTTCAACAACTCCGTGAAGAAGCCGAGAAAGCCCGCGAAGCGGCACTCGCCGCCCAACACGAAGCCACGGTCGAGAAGGAAGAGTATCTTCGCAAGACGGCGGAGTTAGTGGAAGAAGCCGAAGCCAAAACCGAGCTGCATGAGGTGCGGAAAAAGTTGCAACCGAACGACCTCGTGCGTGTAACGCGGTTTGACAAAACCGGGCGGGTAGTCCGGGTCAACGCCACTAAAAACACCGTGCTGGTCAGCGTGGGATTGGGTCAATGGGAAGTGCCGTTCGACGAAGTGTATCCCGAAGATGAACCCGCCTAAACGCGGGTTGGTCCGCCGAGCCACTCCGGTTTTGCGCGTGCCAGAAATGCCACGACGAACCCGACGGCGACACTTTCAACCAGCACCACGGGTAGGTTCGCCAAGAGCACAACACCAGCCGTGTCGCGGATGCCTTCCTTGCCGCCAATCGTCAACGCCGCGACGTTCAACAAGATCGTGGCATAGGCCGTTCCACCACCCAAGATTGCCCCGATCGGGTAATCGGGATTCGGTTCAATCCACTGTTCTGCGGCACCGAATAGCAAGGCTGCCAATCCCACGCCGATTAAAACGCTCGGTTCGCAAAGCCACAACTCGTTCACACTTTTCGGTAGCGTTCCATCACCGAAGATAATCGCTTGCACCCACTGCATGGCTACGACGAGCGTGGCCAACCAAATTGCTCCAGTCGCGGTTGCGACACTGAACCGCACGAAGCGCCGGTGTAACAATCGGGATTGCCGCAACGGTCGCACACAGAACCCAGCAGCAATTGCGGGAATCGTGTAAACGGTGATGTTGACCCCAAGCACTGTCAACCCGCCATGTCCAAACAGCAGGGCTTGCAAAAATAGCCCAACGGCGATGGCCACAATCGCGCGTCGCCCGAGGATCACGCCCATCAACCCGTTCAACAACAAGTGCGCCGAACTGACACCGGCGATCGGTAAATGAATCTGCGACGCGACAAAGAACGCCGCCGTCATGACGCCAATCCGTGGGATCTCCGCGTCCGAGATTCGCCAACAACCAAACGTTATGAGCAGCAACGCCGGCAACCATCCGAGAAAACAAAATGTCGAGTCCAACACGCCGTCCGAGATGTGAACAGCAAACAACATAGCATTTTCCCACGTGATGGAACTCACCCCGGCATCGTAGGACTCGAAGTCGAAGTTGGTAGCGGAGACGACTGAATGGGTCATGCAGTGAACAAAATTCGACATTCCGCGCAGTTAACTGTTGCGACGGCTGGTCAGTACCGGGTATCACTGACTTGTCAGCTCGATAAACCGACTTGTGTTGGTGGGTGACGAGCTGTGTTGGAGTGGTCGAAGTCACAACGAGGATTCACATGAAAAGCGTTCGTCAAGCGGCATTCCTGGTCGGCGTTGCCATGCTCATGATGTCCGGTGGAATCATCGGGCAGGAAAAAGGGACGAAAAAAGAGGACACGAAGAAAGAGGATGTCAAGAAAGAGGACACGAAGAAAGAGGACGCCAAAAAAGAACCAACAACCAAGACGAAAGCCAAGGG
>JANLRE010000394.1:0-3306 GCA_031368205.1 Fimbriiglobus sp.
CGCAGACGCCCATCGCGGTCGTCACGCAGACCTCCTGGGCGCCGATGCCGTCCATGTTCGGGATCAGCAGGTTCGGCAACTTTTGCAGTTGGCGGTCCGTTCCCTTGCGGAGTTCGACCTCCGTCACTTCGGCATCCTTGTTGGCGTCGAGCGTCCCGAACGTCTCCGGCAACGGCCAGTTCGCTTTCTCCGCGTCCGCCGCCGTGATGTGGCCCTTACCGCCCTTGTCCAGCGCCACGAACAGCCGTCGCGTGCTGGCTTCCGGGTTCACGCCGAGGCCGTTGCCGGAGTGTGCGTAGCCGGTCACGCCGCCCTGCGCCTTCGCCCACTTCATCAGCGGCGTAGTCCAGGTCGGCCAGCCTTTGAGCTTCGTGCCTTCGGAGCCGGGGTACGTTTGGTCACGCAAGTTCAACAGGTTCACATGCCCGAGAGACTGCGAACCGAAGCCGCTAACTTCCACGTCGTACTTCAGCACCGTGAACGGCTCGCTGCGCTGCCACGGCTTGGCGTCGAAGAACTTCCGCTGGAAGTCGTAACACGGCCCCCACGTCAGGCAGCAGCCGACGTTCAACCCCTCGCCCTTCACGTGCGTGAACATGTCCTCGGGCATAATTCCTTCCGTCGGGTTCGTGTAGTGCGCACACCCCGCCGCGTGGATGTGGTGGTCGCCGCTAAAGTAGCCGTAGTCGGCGGGGTTGATCCATCGCTGGAGTTTGAAATTCAGCGCTGAGTTGGCGGCGATCTGCACTTTCTGTGTGACCAGCTTGTACTCTGGCCCTCGACCGTACTCCACAGTGAACACGCCGGGTGGGAGCAGCACTATGCCGCCGTCGGCCCGGTAAATCTGTTGCTGGAAAAAGAGATCGACGCCAAGCCGCTTCGCCTGCGGCGGGTAAACGTGCCCGGCGGCGTCCTTGAACGTGAACCGCCCGACGGTCGGCTTGCCATCAAAGTCGAGAACATTCAGCTTCACCGGAATCGCGGGCTTGATGTCGAACACGACCGGCACTTCGGCCCGAAATCCGAGGTCTTGCGTCCCTTGGCCCACGTCGAAGCTCACCGTCAGTTCCCGCTTCCCGGCGTCGCTGGAGTAAATGAGCGCGATGGCGTATTCGACTTTGAGGCCGCTGAGGTTCGCGGTCATCGGGGGCGATTGGAACATCTCCAGTTGGGCGAACCGCTTCACCGTGTTCGGGTCGGCCTTGGGGTCTTTGTCCTCCCGCCTTTGCCCCGAATAGACCGGCCCCGCTTGCGGGCTGCCGATGCTCAGGCGATTTTTGATCGTCGCCTCGTTCGTCACCTTCACCAACACCGGCGTCCACCCCGCCTGCTGCAACGCCACGTCCGCCGGCCCGCGTGCCACCTTCACCCGCGATTCGGGGTTGATGTTCACCACGAACACCACGCGATCATCGAGCAACTTCTGAATTTCCACCGCGTCTTGTTTCTCAATCGCTGTCGTCAGCGACTTCGTCAATTCCTTCGCCAACGGCGTCCCGAGGAAGTCGAGTGACCTTAACACCCGCTCCACGTTCGCCGCCACCGGCTGCCCTTCCTCCTGAACAATTGCGGGCTTATCCGCCGCAAGCACTGTGTGTGTGAACACAAAACCCAACACCACGGAGAGCAACGCACGCATGACAGGCACCTCTACAGAAAAGGAAGTGCCCATACCGTAACCGCCCACCCCCGCTGATGCAACAGGCTGAACCGCGTCGAAAGTGTTCGCACGACGGCGCAGTCATGCAAGACCTTTTACCAACCCAGCCGGGTTCAGTTGGCGGTGGGATTGCGGGGGGACTTTGCGTTTGTCACAAAACTGTCGTCACTGCGCCTGCCCTCATACTTTAGCAGTCAGTCGTTCGCTTCTTCCCAGTTTGAATGGCGCCCTGATTTCCGGAGAGCGTCGGCGGTGTGCCGTTGATTGCACCGCCGGGGTAAATGGGTCGGCGCTGGCTTGGGTAGGCTTCGGTTCGGAGATGACCCAACATGTGGTGCCCGCTTCGGCGATCCCGTTCGGCACGCAGTGCGGCAATGTCGATCGGCGCGATGACGATTTTTTCACCCGGCCCGGCATCGGCTTGAGCCAAGATTCTCCCGTCGTAATCCACGACCATGCTTCCGCCCGGCCAACTGAATGGTGGGTAATTGTCGGCGGACGCCGCTTGATTCGACGCGACCACGTAGGCCATGTTTTCCAACGCCCGGCAACGATTCACGACTGTCCACCAGTCCATCGGGGCAGTCGCGCCCCACGGGTCCATGTAGGCCGAGACGCGGATCAGGACTTCCGCCCCGTTCAGTGCCAGTTCGCGGATCGTTTCCGGGAAGATCCAGTCGTAGCAAATCGCGGCGCCTAGCTTGCCAATTTCGGTGTCGGCGACTGGGAACAGCGGTTCGGGAAAGTCCGGAAGGTCGTGTGGGCTGGTATGCACTTCCCAAGGAATCCACGGGTTCACCTTTCGGTACTTGTAATGCACCCCGTCTGGGCCAATCAGACAGGTTGTGTTGAACACATGTCCGGGGTACAGCGTAATACCTTCCAGGAAGCTTCCGGTCTGGATATAGACGCCGTGCTTCTTGCAAAATTCCCGGTAACGATCGGTGTGGTCGTTTGGAAGTTCGACGGCGAGTTTCTCGTGAAGTTCGGCAGCCGTTTCGTAGACCGGAGCAGCGTGGGCGAACTCGGGGAAGACCAGAAGTTTGACATCACCGAATGGTTCATACCCGACAACGGCACGCTCGGCCATCGTCAGCATGTGACTGACGTTGTTGGCAATCTCCGACCGATGGCGTGGGTTGGGACGATCCGTTTGACAGGCGGCAGCCAAGTAACGCGGGATTGTCATGGTCGCTCGGTTGAGGTTATTTTGGAGTTACGGTTAGTTCACGGGACTTGCTGTGTCAGAGCGAATGTTCTGGTTCAATTCTGCTATAAATAGTCCACCTACTCTTCCAAGCTTTGGTGATTTATTGATACCACATCTGCCACACCGAATACGTCACCCCGGCCTGTCATTCGTCGTTCGACGGCGCCGAAGCCGTATCAGCCGGCACTCGGGCCGGTCTTAAAGACGCTGCTCTATGTCACCTTCGGCTCGGTCGCAATTCTTGGCGCGACGGGTGCTTACCTGAGCGCCATTTCGCTCTTCGATTGGTGGAGCAAACCTTATAGTTATGCGACGACGTTCACCATTTGGATGTTTCTGGGGCACGGCATCATTGGGGCCGTGTTGTTCGCGCCGTTCTTTGTGTTCGGCACGTGGCACTTTCTCACCGCGTGGCGGCGGCCCAACAAGGCGGCGA
>JANLRE010000409.1:0-1249 GCA_031368205.1 Fimbriiglobus sp.
AAGTGAGCAAATTCATCACCGACTGTTTGTGAAGTGACATTCCCGGCGACCCGGCGACTACCGTCGCCGGTTCGCCGGGAATGGATTACGACGCCAGTGCGGAGCGGTTCTTCAAAATCACGGCGAGGGGGCGGGGGTCACCATCGTATTGGGCGTCGAGTGGGTGCCAGAGGGCTTGCTTGAGTTGTGCCCGCATTTCCAGAACGGCCATCTTTTCAGGCGTTCCGGGGGGGGCCGTCGTCGGGTCGGGGGCGACGGGGGCGTTGCCGTTGAAGTTGCCAACGCCGCGCCGGGCGTACTTACTGGTACTCGGGAATTGCTCCTTCACACCAGGGGTGTAATAGCAACTCCAGCACAGGCCGCGTGGACGGTTCACTTTCGTTTTCGAGCAGTGTTTGCAAATCGGAATCATGGCAATGATCCTTTGAACAGAATGGGTAAGAAGTTTGTACAGTCCACGCACCACGGCTTAGGCCGCTGATGTTACTTTGGTGTGGGACATTTCGGTTTCCAGGAACCGCTCGACTGGGATGCGTTCAATCAACGCCAGTTCGACTTCGGTTAGTAGTTCGCGGCGCATGTCGTCCCGGCTCGCGTCGTCGAACCAGTTCAAGAACCACCGGCACGCGGCGGGTTCACCGAGCCGTTGATCGGCTTCAAAACAGCACTTGGCGAAGAACTCTTCGACATGGCCGACCGTTTCGAGGCCGTCACCTTGCCAACCACAGAAGCCCAGCGCACACGCGGCTTCGACGGGCCAATCTTGCACGCACATGAGCGGTGGCGGCGTCGTCGTCGCCCCTTGCACCAACCGATGATCGTCCGCCCGAAGTGCGTCACGCAGAGCCATCAGCCCTGTGGTGGACAGCACCGGCACAAATCCTTCTCGCCATACCATGCGCCAGCTTTCCATGATCGTCTCCTGTTCCGGGTGTCGGGTTGGCAACGTCTTCAACTCCTCATTGCCATCCCACACGGTTAATATACGTCCGTTCACTATGCCGGTCAACAGGTTTTTACCCCTAAACTGAGATTTTTGGCGCAAAAAGGCGAGTTTCCGGGGTAGGAGCGGGGTCTAACTAGACAAAACTAGACAGGTGATGTGGTCCGGCGCAGCGCTTGTAGACCGTGTGAAATGAGAACGAAACGCTGCGACTCCTCCGGAGTCGGAGAATTTGTGGCGTGCTGGCTACCTGGGGTGTCGCTGCGCTCAACCCCAGGCTAATGGCTGCAATCCCTTCGGGATAAA
>JANLRE010000429.1:0-6319 GCA_031368205.1 Fimbriiglobus sp.
TTGATCGAACCGGTTCTGGTGGCGCTGATCCAGATTGCCATAGAAGTAACCATGCTCCCCCAGATACCCAGGTCGGAAAGATGTGTCCATACCTATGCCGGCCAGCAGGTCGGCGTTGCCGGTCGGAGCGGGACGTTTCAGTTGAATTACGGCGGCCAGTTGACGGCAAGCTTGCCGATCACAGCCACCGCGTTGGCTGTTCAGGATGAACTCAACAAACTCTCCACGGTCATCGCGGACGTGGGGTCAGTCTCGGTGACGCTCAGTGGAAGCATCTACACCGTCGTGTTCGGGACTGTTCAGGCGAAGAACGCGCAGACTTTGACCGGGACAGTGGCCGGTGGTGCTGAAATCACGATCAGCGGCGGGAACGCTAGTCTCGTCAACGTCTCGGACGACAACACGTGGCGTGGCCCGGTCGTTCTCGCCAACAGTAGTCGAATCAGTGTCGGGGTCGATTCCCGACTCTCGTTGCTCGGTGTGATTTCGGACGCCACGAACAAAGCTCTCTCAGGCTCGGACCTCGTCAAGCGCGGGATCGGTGATTTGCTCCTGGCGGGTGCCAGCACCTACCGGGGTCTCACGAACCTCGACGAGGGCATCACCACGATTGCGAACAACACCGCGTTCGGGTCGGATACTCTGGGCACGGTGGTTGCGAACGGCGCCCAACTCGAACTCCAGGGCAACTTGACGGTCGCCGGGGAATCGCTCACACTGGATAGGCAACGGTCCGGGGAGCGTGCCGAACTTCCCGAACCGTTGGTTGAACGTCGGGCCTGGACCGATCAACAATTCCCAGGTGCCGAAGAATCTTCCTTCGACGGGACGCATCACGGGAATTGCGGTTGACCCGTCCGACAGCAACGTGATCTACATTTCGAGTGCCGGCGGCGGGGCCTGGAAGAGCAAGAATGGCGGCTACACGTGGTTGCCGCTCTTCGACAATACACTGAACGGTGTCATGTACGGCGGTTCGATTGCGCTCGCCCCATCGGACCCCCGTGTCGTCTACTTTGCAACCGGGGAGGCGAACAACTCCGGCGACTCCTACGTCGGCAACCAAGGGTTTTACAACACCACGATCGTGGCCATCAACGCGAACTACATTATCGTCGGCGGGCAAACGGCTGTCCTGCAAACGACCGACGGCGGGACCACTTGGGTGGACATCTCCGTGGACGCCGCCGGGTACGGCCCGCACGCGGATCACCACGCCTTGGTCGCGGATGCGTCCGGGACGGTGTACAACGGCAACGACGGCGGCATTTGGAAACTCGAAACGTCGTTGAACTGGAAAAACCTCAACGGCAACCTCCGCATCACGACGCTGAACGGCGTCGATAGCCACCCGACGGACTTCCGCATTGGCTTGGCCGGGTCACAAGACAACGGCACCGAACTGTTCAACAACGATGCGGCGTGGGCCCACGTCGATGGCGGTGACGGCGGGATCGTTCACTACAACCAAAAGAACCCGCTGCTCGCCTACCACGTCCTCAACGGTCGCCTCCGCAAATCGACCAACGGCGGACTGTCGTGGGTTGACGTGACGACATTATCCTCTCCAACAGCGGGCGGGCTTTATTTCCCGTTCCTGGTTGACGCGGTCAACCCGTCGCGGTTGTTGGTCGGCGGATTCACGACCGCTCTCCAGGAATCGAGCAACGACGGGACTAGCTGGATTTCGTTGAACGCTCCTATCGGAGTTGGTGCCCTTGCCATTGCGTCTTACCAGGGTACGTTTCAGGCCGACCCGAGTTTCGCTCTCGTGCCCGATCGGCAAGCGAACACTTACGATCCCGATACGATTTACATCACGGATGGTGGGAATTTCTCGTTGACCAAGAACCACGGGTTGAGTTGGGTCTCTCGCAACATCCCCGGTTCTGGCACGATCGTTGACCTTGCGGTCGATCCGACGAACCGGGACACGGTGTACGCCATCCGTTCAAGCTCGAACGGTTCCACCAACCCGAATCGGGTCTACAAGACAACTGACGCAGGCCGAACGTGGACCAACATCACCGGAAATCTGCCGTCGATCCCGACCTACCGCATCATCGTGGATCCGCGTAACGGCAACCTTTACGTCGGGAACGACAACGGCGTCTGGATTCTCCCGAACGGTGTGGGAACAACGTGGAATCGGTTTGGCGCCGGAATGCCGCAAGTCCAATCCAAGGAAATGGTTCTCAACCAGGCGCTCAACACGCTGACCGTCGGCACCTATGGCCGAAGCATGTACCAACTGTTCCTTACCGACTATCTGCCAAGTTCTGGCGCCCTTCGCGCGGTGAGCGGTTCCTCGGTTTGGACCGGGCCGGTTGTTCTAACTGGCGACACGACCATCTCCGTGTCCGGGACACAAGCTCTGCAGAACGGCGTTTCGGGGGCAACCTTGAACATCGTCGGGACCATCTCCGACAGCCCCGTTGGTCTCAACGCCTTAGTCATCAAGAAAGGTCAAGGCACCCTGACCTTCTCGGGTACCAACACCTACGGCGGTCAGACACAAGTTCAGGAGGGCGTTCTGCAAGTCAACAACCCGCGCGCTCTCGGTGCGGCAACGCCGTCCGGCAACACAGTTGTCACCACGGGTGCGGCACTGGAACTGCGTGACGGTCGGCACCAACGGAAAGTTGACCTCGACCACGACGACGCTGAACAACAGCACGATCACCTTCGGCGACGCCGGTACGCTGATTGCCGCTGACACAACGCTCACCAACGCCAGCAAGATTCAGCTCGGCAACGTCAATTCGACCGCCACGACGCAGAAGCTCACCCTGAGCGGTGGGAGTTCGGTCGTGATCGGGTCCGGCAAGTTGATGAGCGGTGACGCAACACTGACAGACAGCAGCGTGTCAATCGGCGGGAACTGGACCAGTGGTGTCACGAAACTCACCAACAGCACGGCAACCGTGACGAGTTTGAATGCACACGACACGACGCTGGGTACGAATAGCATCGTGCAAATCTCCGCCAACTCGTCAACGAACAAGCTGAACGTGTTGGGCGGGAGTCAATTCAAGATCGGCGCCGGTGCCAAACTCACGACCACGGACGCCACGGTTTCCGGTGCCGGTAGCAAAGCGACAGTCGGCGATGGTTCCACGTTGCAATCGACCACGATCACGTTGACCGCAGGTTCGGCGATCGTCGCCGGTACCGGCAGCACGGTTTCGACTACTGCCGCGTTGTCCGCGACCGACAGCTCGGTCACGTTCGGTACAGGTGGCACACTCACTGCCGCGACTACGTCACTGACCAACTCCGCCCTCACGATGGGTGACACGCCGACGGCGTCGCTTGGCGTCGTGGTGATGACCAAGGGTTCGTCAATTTCGTTGGGTGTTGGTGGCTCCGCAACCCTTGCCGACTTGACGATGACCGACAGTAGTTTCGGCGTGGGGAATGGCACCACGACCACGGTTCAAAACGTCGGCTTGACGATCAACCTCAGCAGTAGCACACCCGGCAGCCCGACCGCCGGAACGGATTACGATCAGGTGCAACTGACGGGTACGATCGACCTGGGCGGCGCGACGCTCTCGGGGGCTTTTGGTACGGGTGTCCAATTCGGTGATCGGTTCACGATTGTCACGGCACCCGGTGGCGTGACGGGCAAATTCGCCGAGCCGTTCGGGGCGGGCGTGGTCTTCATCCAGGGACAGAAGTTCCAAGTGGATTACTCCGACCCGACGAAAGTCGTGCTGCAAAAGATCCGCGCCGATGTCACGGTCACCGTTGTTTCCTCGGCGAACCCGTCTACATTCGGTCAACTCGTCACGTTCACCGTGACCGTCACCCCTGAACCGGGTGCAGCACTGATCCCGACAACGACCAACGTCACCTTCACGCTCGATGGCACGCCGCAGTCCCCGGTTGTTTCCGTCAACGCGAGTAGTCAGGCGGTTTACAGCGTGTTGCTTGCCGGTGGTACGCACACGATCCGTGCGACGTTTAACGGCGACCCGCTGAACTTCAACACCCAAACCAGCACGACCTTAGATTCAGACCGTCGAAGTGCCGACGATCGACCCGCTCACCGTGGCCCCGACGTTCATCGCGCCTAACAACAGCCCCGGTATTCAGGACACGACCAACGTCACCACGACGGTTCGTCAAGAGCGGTCCGCGACCACGTGGACTGTGACCATCAAGAACAGCAGCAACGCAACGGTGCGAACCTTTACTGGTGCCGCGTCATCACCATCAACACGTTTCCGATCAGCGCGATCTGGAACGGTAAAGATTCCACTGGCGCGTTCGTGCCGGACGGCGTCTATGCCTTGACCGCGTCATTCTTGGATCAGTTCAACAACACGCAGACGACACCAGTCGTGTCCGTCACGGTCGATAACACAAGCCCGGCTGACCCAGCCGCCCGCGATCACGGTGACATCGCCATCGACGAACGTTTACGGCCAAGCGATCACGCTCATCGCAACCGTCAGCGTTGCGAACCCACTGGTTTCCAATCTGCTGAACGGCACGCTTGTCCAGTTCTTCAACAACTCAATTCCGGTCGGTGGCCCCGTGGCATTGACGCTGGTCGCGGGTGTCTATGAGGCGCGGCTGACGACCGGCACGCTGAATGTTGGCAGCTACTCCATTACCGCGACTTACTTGGGCACGACGAACTTCTTGGCGAATACTTCGCCCGCTTACACCCTTGTTGTTACGCCTGCGTCGGTCAACGTCACGGCGCAGAACCAGACCAAAGTTTACGGCGGCCCGCTCCCCGTTTTGACATACGCCGTGAGCGGTCTCGTGAACGGGGACACCGTGGCGTCGGTGTTCACCGGGGCCGTTGCAACAACGGCGACATCAGCCAGTTCGGTCGGCACTTATCCCGTTACGCAAGGCAGCTTGACGACCAACGCCAACTACACGCTGACTGCGTTCACGCCGAGCAACTTGTCGGTCACACCCGCTTCTTTGCAGGTAACCGCGAACAACATCACGGCCTCCCTGGGTCTGGCCGTTCCGCCGTTGACGTATCAAGTTCAGGGACTGGTCAACGGCGACACCCAAGCGGTATTTGCGGGATCGCTCGCAACGACGTTCGTGCCCGGCACACACGTCGGCACCTACCCGATTACACGCGGGAGTTTGACCACGACCAGTACAAATTACACGCTGACAAGCTTTGTCGATGCCAGCCTCCGCGTCGTGTCTCGCCCCGGTATGGTGGGTTACTCCCAGTTCGCGGTCGGGGCCGACAACGGGCGCACGGACGTGAACGTCTACAACGCCGACGGGTCGGGTCGGTTCTCCTCGAACGCCTACCCAGGGACCGATAACGGAGCACGGATTGCTGCCGCCGACTTCACCGGCGACGGTGTCGCGGATCTGGTCGTCGCGTCGGGTCCAGGTCGCACAACGTCCGTGGTCATCCTCGACGGCGTCACGCAGAAAGTCATCTTCAGCATTCAACCGTTTGAAGACGGCTTCACGGGCGGAATCAACGTCTCGGCGGGCGACCTGACTGGTGACGGCATCGCCGACGTCATCACGGGTGGTGGCCCCGGCGGCGGTCCGCGAGTGTTGGTGTTCGACGGACGAGATTTGCTAACACCAGTCGGCGGAACACAGACGCCGATTGCCAATTTCTTCGCCGGCAATCCGGACAACCGCAGCGGGATTCGGTTGGCGGTGAAGGATCTGGACGGCGACACGAAGGCCGACTTGGTGGTCGGTGCGGGCGCGGGTGCGGGGAACCACGTGACCGCCTACCTGGGCAAAACAATCATGGCCGCGACCAGCACGCCCGCTGCCGCCTACGAGTTCGATCCGTACCAGGACTTCCCAGGTGGCGTATTCGTGGGCTAACGGGTCGGTTGGCCGATGCCGTTTGCAACAGTACGAAAAGTCGGATGTTGTGAAGCATCACACGTCCGACGAGTTGTGACGTTCCATTTTGACGGAGTCAGCAGAACAACAAGTGACTGCTGGCTCCAATCCCGCGATTGACGGATCACCGTGCCGAAAATCGCGCGGTTAACTGTGGAAGTTACCTCTTATGACATCGGGTGAACGTCACATTGGCGTATTCCGAAGTTGCCACTTCCCAAGCACCCCCACTTCAGCAACAATCTGCTACGGGATGTTTTGTGTTCGCTCGGGGTCGTTGTCATGCTGCATCTGGGTCGTCAGGCGACGCGGACTTGTTCGTCGTGGGATCGGCGGGCGTTTTTGCAGGTAGGGGCTTCGTCGGTTTTGGGCTTATCGCTGGCGGACTTCTTGCGCGCCAAAGAGAGTGGCGGCCTCACCCCAGGTTCGGCGAAAGCGGTCATCTTATTGTGGCTCTGGG
>JANLRE010000469.1:0-18492 GCA_031368205.1 Fimbriiglobus sp.
CACATCCCAGAACGAAGTGGGAAACGAGTGGCTACTTGTAAGATACCAGCCACGGGTGGAGCGCTTCGCGGAACCCGTGGACATCCAAACTTGAACGGTTTTCCTCCATTATTTGTATCACTCACCCTCTGGACCAGCCCATGTCCTCAGCGATTCTTGAGTCTGCTGTTGAGCCGGATGTCAGCGTCACGCCGTTGCCGCGAACCCAATCGACGATCAGGCCAGGGTTACGATTAGTCCCGACGGTGTGTTGCTTGTGCCAGATCGAAGATGTCGAGCCGATCGGTGTGGGCGAAGATTTTGAGTACCGCACCAGTGCCGACACGTTTCTGGCCGTTCGTTGTCGCCGTTGTGGGCTAATCTTTCTGGACCCACGCCCGGCTGATGATGAAGCGGGGCGGATCTACCCGGACCATTACCACGCCTTCGGGTTTGACGCGAAAGAGTTCGGGCTGGTCTACACCATCCGTCGCCGTCTCGAAGCGCGCCGGGTGTTGAACTGGTGTCACGGCCTTCCGGCGAACGCGCGAATTCTGGATGTCGGTTGTGGCGATGGCTTTCATCTTCAACTGTTACGTGATTTTGGCCGACGAAGCTGGACCTTGGAAGGGGCCGATACTGATATTCGGGCCGTGGAAGCCGCTCGCAAAAGCGGGTTGACGGTCCACCACGGTGCCGTGGAAGAGTTAACACTGACCGACGGTTACCACCTCATCCTGATTGTGATGACCGTCGAACACCTCGCGGACCCGGTGGGCGTGTTGAAGGCTGTTCGCACCCTTCTCGCTCCGGGTGGGCGGGTCATTATCGTCACTGACAACGCGGCGTCACCGGACTTCGCTATTTTCGGCGGGCGGCATTGGGGCGGGTATCACTTCCCGCGTCACTTCAACTTGTTCAACCGTGATACGCTTGCCAAATTGGCCCAGAAAGCCGAACTCGAAGTCGATCGGATCGTCACCGATTTCAGCCCGGTGAATTGGGTTTATTCGATCCGCAACTGGCTCGACGATTGGGGCGGCCCGCGCTGGCTGGTGAACGGTTTCAGCTTGAAATCCGCTCTGGCACTGGCCGCGTTCACCCTCTTCGACATCCCACTAGCGATGGCCGGCCACGGCGGCATTCTCCGCGCCACGTTTCGCCGACCGCTGACTGACCCACTCACTGATAATGGGGTGACATCATGAACCATCGCAAACCCGTTGTCATTCTCGGTGGCGGCTTGGCCGGTTTGACGGCGGCGAGCTACTTGCGAAAACATGGCGTACCGATCCGCGTCTTTGAAGCGGGCAAGCACCTCGCCGGGCTGGCGCGCAGTGAGAGTGATCCCGATGGGTTCACCTACGATTTCGGTGCCCACTTCATCACGAATCGCCTTGCGGCTGCCGTCGGAGTGTCATCGGCTTGTCGCCCCATGCCACGCTACGGCGAATCGGTGTGGTTGGATGGACGCGACTATTCGTACCCGTTCGGCCTGATGAAGAGTGCCAAATTCGCAATCAGCGCAGCGTCCAGCAAAGTCCGGGGGCTGTTTGCTGGCGCCCCGACATCGGCAGCGGAATGGTATCAACGGGCTTACGGCCAACGGCTGGCGAATGACGTGGCCATCCCGATTACCGAAGCGTGGTCCGGTGCATCAGCCCACGAACTCGCACCGTCGGTCGGCGATAAATTTGCCACGAGCTTACCGCGTACCATGATGCTGAAAGCCGCTGCCCGAATGACGCATCGCACTGTGGCCGTGGGGTATAGCAGCACGCTCACCGAGTCCCCGCACGTGTGGCATGTCTACCCGGAAGGCGGCATTGGCACGGTCTGTGAAAAGCTCGCCGACCCGGTGCGCGACGTGATTCAAACCGAATGCCCCGTTGAAGCCATTCACGTGGACGGCGACCGCGTGGTTGGTGTTCGTGCCGGTGGCAAAGACGTGGATGCATCCGCAGTTATCAGCACCGCGCCGGTACACGTGCTGCCGAAACTGGTGCGTGGCACCGATCGCCTCTCGCACCTGGCACGCTTCAAGTACCGACCAATGGTGTTCGTGAACCTGCGAATCAGCGGCCCGAGTGGGTTGCCCGACGTGGTGACGTGGACGCCGGAATCCCAGTACCCGTTCTTCCGCCTCAGTGACATCGGCATGGGGTTACCGTGGCTCGTGCCGGCTGGCAAATCCCAAGTAACCGCAGACATCGGTTGCCAAGTCGGCGATGAAATCTGGAAGGCCACCGACGAGGATTTAGGCCAACGCTGCATCACCGCACTCGATGCCATGATCCCCGGCATCCGCAACCGCTACCTCGGCTGTCGTGTCATGCGCACCCCGCTGGCCTACCCCGTCTACCGCACCGAGTACGAACCCGACCGCAAGCAATTCGAGCAAGGCACCGGCATCCACGGGCTAATCAGCGTGGGCCGCAACGGCGAATTCACCCATTCTCTGATGGAAGACGTCTACTGGCGGACCCGTCGCAAGCTGCTGGAACTAGTGAGCGTGTAGATCATCATGGTGCTGACACCCGCATAGCCGACTTGGTGCAGGAGTTTCATTTCAGCTATGGCGCAAGCATGAGGTTTCGCGTTGTAAATCGTCGATTCGGAGGGTAGGATTACGTCATGCCCACGATCCTCCGCGTCGGCCCGTATCGGTTCTTCTTTTACTCAGGTGACGGGGTTGAACCGCCCCATGTCCATGTCGCACGGGACGATGACGAAGCCAAGTTCTGGTTCAACCCGATTCGCCTGGAACGAAGCCGTGGGTTTTCTCGGCGCGAGTTGAGAGACATCGACCAATTGGTCGTCACACACCAACAGGAAATGCTGGAGGCATGGAATGATTTCTTCGGCCCCTGAGTCGATCGTCGCGGTGGGTGTGAAAGTGACGGACGAGTCATTGTCCGTGGAGCTTGCGGATGGTCGCAATGTTAGTGTACCGTTGGGATGGTATCCCCGACTCGCCCATGCGACGCCTGCGGAGCGCGGCGTGTGGCAGTTCACGGGCGGCGGCAGCGGTATCCACTGGCCTGCGGTTGACGAAGATTTGAGCATTGCCGGTTTGGTCGCGGGCCGCCCTTCGACCGAAAGCCAGGCCTCCTTGCAGCGTTGGTTAGCCGGCCGTGGTGTGCCAGTCTGAACGCAACCGAAAACGGCGAACCAGGAACTTCCCCGTGTGGTAAGGCCATAGCGTCATGAGCAAAATCACGAAGACATTGGACCGCGTCCTTCGAGGGAATGCCGATGCCAACATTCGGTTTGCCGATCTCTGTGCTTTGTTAGCGCATTTGAACTTCGCGGAACGCATCCGCGGGGATCACCACATCTTCACCCGTGAGGGTGTGGCAGAAATCCTCAACCTCCAACCCCGTGGCGGCAAGGCAAAGGCCTATCAGGTTAAGCAGGTCCGAGGTATGCTGACGGCGTATGGTTTGGCAAGGGCAGTCGAGGCCGAGGAACCTGCAACGGGTGAGACAACCGATGCGGGTCCAGTTCCAGTGAAAGCGGAGGAGAACGATGGCGAGTGACATCAAGTACGAAATCATCCTGTATTGGAGCCGGGAAGATGAGGCGTTCATTGCCGAGGTTCCGGAACTGCCGGGCTGCGCGGCTGACGGGGCCACCTACCAAGAAGCGCTGACCCATGTCGAAGTCGTGATCCAGGAGTGGGTCGAGACGGCGCAGGCATTAGGTCGCCCAATCCCATCGCCACGCGGGCGGTTGTTGTACGCATGAAATGTCGGAGGCGTAAAAGATAGATGAGGCCGAACCAGGAACTTCCCTGGGCGGTGAGCGGTAACCCGGTCGCTTGATTCGCAGACCGAGCAGTCTTCGACGCGCACCGATAGCGTGGGCCGACTTCGGGATTCTCGATGCCGCATTGCATTCTGAATTGTCAATCCATCTACTACCACCTCGCCGAACTCATACTCCCGACGCCGATACGCGCCCAGGTCGCTTTTGCTATCGTCCCCGATTCGCCGGGAATGCTTCAACCCGATGTCGGTTCCCTGTTGCCCTCGGTCCTTTTCGTGGCAACAATACTAACACTGCCGACCTCACTCCCATTCAGCGGTGTTCGTGATGACCAGCTTGATTCGCTTCTGCGGAATTCTTCTTGTCGCTTTGGTTCTCGCTTATTCCACTGATGCTGCCGAACCCAAGGTTCCGGCGAAGATCGACTACAACCGCGACGTGCGGCCGATCCTGTCGAACAACTGCTACGCTTGCCACGGGCCGGATGAGAAGGAGCGCAAGGCGAAGTTGCGGATCGACACGCGGGAGGGGGCGTTGGCGGGGGAAGTGTTCGTGGCCGGGAAGCCGCACGAGAGTACCTTGATTCAGCGGGTGATCTCCACGGAACCCGAGGAAGTCATGCCGCCCCCCAAGTCCGGGAAGAAGCTGACAGCCCGCGAAATCGCCATTCTTCAAGCGTGGGTCAAGCAAGGCGCCGAGTACGCCACCCACTGGTCCTACGCCAAGCCGATTCGCCCGCCGTTGCCGACGGTCACTAACAAATCGTGGGCGAAGAACCCGATCGACCACTTCATCCTCGCCGAACTGGATCGTCGCGGGTTGAAGCCCCAACCGGAAGCCGACCGCACCACGCTGATTCGCCGATTGTCCCTCGACCTAACCGGGCTGCCGCCGACGATTGCCGAAGTCGATGCGTTCGTACACGACACTTCGCCGAAAGCGTATGAAAAGCTAGTCGATCGGATGTTGGCCAAGCCGACCTACGGCGAACACTGGGCGCGAATGTGGCTCGATCTGGCACGCTACGCCGACAGTGCGGGGTATGCGGATGACCCGTCGCGCACCATCTGGGCGTACCGCGATTGGGTCATCAAAGCCTTCAATCGCAACGTGCCGTTCGACCAATTCACCATCGAGCAACTCGCGGGTGACCTGCTGCCGAACCCCACCGATGACCAACTGACTGCGACCGCGTTTCACCGCAACACGCTGACCAACAACGAAGGCGGCACCAGCGACGAAGAGTTCCGCAACGTCGCCGTGGTCGATCGGGTGAACACGACAATGGCCGTGTGGATGGGCACGTCAATGGCGTGTGCGCAATGCCACACCCACAAGTACGACCCGATCACGCAGACCGAATACTTCCGGTTCCTGGCGTTCCTGAACAACACGGCGGACGCGGACCGAACGGATGAAACCCCGGTGTTGGGTCTTGGCGATACCATCGTGAAGAAGTGGCGGCGCGCTAAACAACAAGCCACGATTACGCGGCTCGATGTGAAGCCTGCCTTCAACGTGATCCCGATGGCGCGTGGGGCGTATCTGGTTCAACTGAACACCGCCAAGGCGGAGTTGGCGAAGCTGCAACCGATGACCACGGTGCCGATCATGCGGGAACTTCCCGCCAAGGAAAAGCGGGTGACGAAATTGCAATTTCGTGGCAACTACATGGACCTGGGACCGATCGTGACCGAGGGTGTCCCGGCGGCGTTCCCGACGTTGCCGAAGGGGGAACCGCTTAACCGATTGACGCTCGCCAAGTGGCTGATCTCCACTGACAACCCGTTGACAGCCCGCGTGACCGTGAACCGGTTTTGGGAATCGGTGTTCGGCACCGGCATCGTGCGGACCTCCGAAGATTTTGGTTCCCAAGGCGAGGCACCCACTCACCCCGAACTGCTCGACTGGTTGGCCGTGGAGTTCAGTTCCTCGCCGAACAACTGGGACACGAAGGCGTTTTTGAAACTGCTCGTGACCTCGGCGGCCTACCGGCAATCGTCGAAAGTGACGCCTGAAGCACTGGACCGCGACCCGGACAATCGGTTCCTGGCACGGGGGCCACGGTTCCGCATGTCTGCCGAGATGGTCCGCGATCAAGCGTTGGCAGTCAGTGGATTGCTCAGCCCCAAGATGTACGGTCCGTCCGTGAAACCACCGCAACCCACATCGGGATTATCAGCGGCGTTCGGCGGCAAACTGGACTGGCAAACCAGCGGCGGGGAAGACAAGTTCCGGCGCGGGCTGTACACCGAGTGGCGGCGAACCAGCCCGTACCCGTCGATGAGCACCTTCGACGCCCCCAGCCGCGAAGCCTGCACGATCCGGCGCGGTCGCACCAACACGCCACTGCAAGCACTGGTCACGTTGAACGACCCGGTGTACGTCGAAGCCGCCCAAGCACTGGGTCGCAAAATGGCGGCAATGCCCGGCACAACTGCGGAGAAGCTGACGAGCGGTTTCCGCCACTGTGTCGCGCGGCCACCCTCCGAAAAGGAACTCGCCCGCCTGATTCAATTGTTTGATGCGACCAAAGACGAGTTCGCCAACGACCTGCCGAAAGCCACCAAACTCGCCACCGAACCCATCGGCGCCGCCCCAAAAGATGCCAACATCCCCGAACTCGCCGCTTGGGCCGTCGTGGGCAACGTCCTACTGAATCTCGATGAAATGCTAATGCGTCGTTAACGACCATTTTGTAGACGCGGAATTAGGAACACGCCATGCCGCTCTCATTTGCGAAGTTTCAACACGCCACCCGTCGCCAGTTCCTGGGGACCGGGTCGATGGGCCTTGGGGCGGTGGCACTCTCGATGCTCGGGGGGGATTCGCAGGGGGCGGACCGCTCGAACGTCGATCCGCTGGCGCCGCGCAAGCCGCACTTTCCGGCGAAGGCGAAGCGAGTGATTTACTTGCACATGTCCGGTTCGCCACCGCACCTGGACCTGTTCGACTACAAGCCGGAACTGGTGAAACGCACCGGGCAAGACGTGCCGGAATCGCTGACCAAAGGGCGGCGGTTCGCGTTCACGTCCGGGACGCCGAAGCTGTTGGGCACGCCGCGAAAGTTCAAGCAATACGGCGACGGCGGCATCTGGATGTCCGACGCGGTGCCGAAGTTGCACGAGCACGCCGACGACATCACGATGATTAAGTCGATGAAGACCGACGAGTTCAACCACGCCCCGGCGGAACTACTGTTGTTCACCGGCAACAACCGCCAAGGCCGTCCGGGGATGGGCACCTGGGTGACGTATGGCCTCGGCACGGAGAACGAGAATTTGCCGGGTTTCGTGGTGTTAATTAGCAGCGGCGTGCAACCCAGCGGCGGGGCGAACTGTTGGGGCAACGGGTTCCTGCCGAGCGTCTACCAGGGCGTGCAATGCCGCAGTAAAGGCGACCCGGTGTTGTACGTGTCCGACCCCGCCGGAATGGATCGCAGCGTGCGGAAGCAAACCATCGACGCACTGCGCGACTTGAACGAACTGCAAGCGAAGGAACTCGGCCACCCCGAAACGACCACGCGGATCGCCCAGTACGAACTGGCGTTTCGGATGCAAACGTCCGTCCCGGAAGTGATGGACATTACCAAGGAGACGAAGGAAACGCTCGAACTGTACGGCGCCCAACCGGGTGGCGCGAGCTTCGCCAACAACTGCCTACTCGCCCGGCGACTGGTGCAACAAGGCGTCCGCTTCGTGCAACTCTTCGACTGGGGGTGGGATTTCCACGGCACCAACCCGAACGAGGACATCCGCGACGGCCTGACGAAAAAGTGCGGCACGATGGACCGCCCGATTGCCGCGCTCATCAAAGACTTAAAACGCCTCGGCATGTTCGACGACACGCTCATCGTCTGGAGCGGCGAGTTCGGTCGCACCCCGTTCCGCGAAGGCCGCACCGCCGGCGGCAGTGTCCTGGGCCGCGACCACTACCCCGATTGTTACTGCGTTTGGATGGCCGGCGCCGGCGTCAAACGCGGCTTTAGCTACGGCGAAACCGACGACCTCGCGTTCACCGTCGCCGACAAACTGGTCCACGTCCACGACCTCCAAGCCACTATCCTGAACCAACTCGGCATGGACCACACCAAGCTCACCCACCGCTTCCAAGGCCGCGACTACCGCCTAACCGATGTCCACGGCAAAGTGGTCAATGATGTGCTGGGGTAAACGGTTGGAGTTCAATTCAGCACCGGCGCGAGTTATTGTGGGGCCTGAACAAAGTTTGGATAAAATAATCAAATAAAGATAGGCGCGGGAGAAATTAAAGTTTGGTGTGTCCAAGCGATGGTTCGGAACTACTTCGGTACTCACCACTTGAGACACGCCATGACCCCACGCATTACCATAGCCTTCCGCCCCAATCTCCTCGAACTCGAACGCCGTGATGTTCCGGCGTGGTGGAGCGTTGCGGTTCCGACACCTGCCGAAGGCACACTCGGCAGCACGTTGGCAACCCACGAAGGGGAACTAACCGCCGCACCGAGCTACACCGTCGTGGACGGAAACGTGTCCGTATTCGCTGATACCGCTGCCACAGCTGTGGTCAAGGCGCTCGCGGGAACGATCAGTGTCACAATCAACAACGAGACGTTCGACCACGTGTTCGGCCCCGACACCGTCGGCAGCACCGTTGCAGCCCACAAGCCATTCTTCACGGTCGTGAGCGGCACCAGCGTCGCCATCGCGTTCGAGGACATGGCCGGGCAACCCGGTTGCGATTACGACTACAACGACCGCAGTTGGGGCGGCGTGAGCGTGGCAGCACGAGACAACCCGGTCGTGTACGAAGGCGTATCCACGATGACCGGGGTGATGTATACGCCTAACGCAGTCGCCACTTCCGCAAAAGTAACGACTACCGTCACCGAGTTAGACGAGAGCACGTACAAGTGGAACTACCACGTACTCAACAACAATTTTACCATACCAAGCACCCAAGCCTTTTCTTGGGGGATCGGCAACCTCTATGTTGCACTACCTGGTACGATCGCTTTGACTGGTCAAGGAAGTGATGTCGCCACAAAGCTAAGTATCACTCCACGCATTGGGGGAACAGATGGGGTTGCGTACTGGGGCATGGGAAGTGACGAAACACCAGGACTCAGCGTTGGCCAGGAAGGCGACTTCTTTTTTCTTACAGCGCCCGTGCCGATCCGTGCGTCCGCGATACGCGCTTGGGAACCGGGGGTCACAACCTCCATGCTCGGCTCAACGGTTGCACCAGCGGATCCCGTCGCGGACATCACCATTGACCCGATCATGGTTGGCACAATAACGACGACCTTCGATGAGATTACCGAAGACAAGATTGGTGGGCTGGTCGTCATGCGGTCGGAAATTAACTTAAATAAAGCTCCGCGTACTCCGATTGTGATTGAGAAACTCACGGTCGATGGTCAACCCGCCGTTGGTGGTAAAGTCGAAGTGACAGTAGAGGGCGGAAGGGTGGAGCTATATGACAAAAAACGGAACGGGAACAATGTAGCATCAGGTACTGTGTTTGATAACGATAAGTTACCCGTGACGCTTTGGGTGCAGGGGAGTGCATGGAGTGATACAATGCGGGATGTGAAGATCAAGGCCAAGCCGGTTGGCATCGCAACAGGTTCCGATGACGTGGCGTTCACGGTGCTGTGGGTCCATGTCACGGTCAAGACAGCCGGAACGGTAGCAGATGACAATGACAAAAGGGACAACTACAGGAACGAAACTGTTGCAGGGAACTACGACCTCAAATTGCAGAAATTTGTTGATCGCACTGGGTGGGGTACAGAAGCACGCGGTGAGGTGTTGCCACACGACTTTGTCTATCCTGGTAGCGACTTACGTCTCGATAGAGATTGGGAGAAGAAGGGGTATATTAACGGCAAACTCGTAGATATTCTGGATTTCAATGCAGTAATTCCGAAAGGAAATGACACCGGACCTGATTTCGCTCGAGATGACACAGTTAGTTTAAATGGCTTTATCTATGATTGGGATGATCCTGGGATCAGTCCGGATCTCTTTGCTACACAATCGAAAGGTACAGTTGCTCGATGCCGACACAATTTCCGATCATTTGGCAGCATCACAATCAATGGCGAATACGTTCGTCCATCTGGAATCTACGCTTACTTTGTAAGATTTAGTATGAGACAAAATGGCCCAGACGATTCAAAACAGTGGGAAGTAATCAACCCACCAGATTTTATTACAGATAACCAGGCTGGTCTAGGTGTCACAAATTTGACTGCCGATTTATCGTAATGATATCAACAACACAACTTGGAATTTTGTGTATTAGGTACTTTGAGGAAGTTGCCATGAAATCTAGTTACCAAGTGTTAGTGTGCTTTTCATTGTTATTTGTATTGTTATCGCTGATTCTGGTTTGCGATTTATTCGCAGCAACTTCCCAAGCCACTCCTGTGAAGGATAAACCTCCAGCCGTTGGTGTTAAACCTACCACTACCAATCCTCTTCTCGAAACCCTTCTGATGTCGAAGACGGATGGGGATTTTGAGCACAGTTCAGACTTTTTTTGTACATTATCTGCAACACTGTTCATGAATGGCCATGATGTCAACAAACTACTCGTTTATGACACTGGCGAACTTGCGTTCTCTGGCCGAGCAATGGCTATTCTGCAAAAAGGCCGCGCAGTCAAATTTGATTCTGCGAATCAGACATATACAGTAGTTATACTTGGAACTATCCCGTTTGGTGTTCCAGGAAATGATGCGCAGAAATTGCTTTTGCTGAGTGAATCTGGTCAAGTTCTTGACACATTATCGTGTGGAATTAATTCACGATACGGATCTCTATTGACAGCATATCCAAAACGTGACGATGATGACGGTGCCCAATTCGTGATCCGATTCATTCCTAGACCAATCAACAAAAGTAAGTGGCACAATTGGCACACTGTCATACATGGGGAAAACAAATACACTTTCGATGTAGCTGAGAAAAACGAGCCGATTGATTGGGTAAATCGGGGGTTGGTTCGTGTGGCGATCAAGAACGGGAAGTTTCGCATCCTGTTTCCAGAAGTGAATGAGCCGGAAAACAAAGAACCCAAAAAATAAGAGCGTGACGGTTTCTAACATCTCCAGTTCATGACAAACCCAACGCCCACCGACCCTCCCAAGTCGGTGGGCTTTCTCACTTTACCCCTGCCGGTTCTGTACGTCTTGCCAACGGTACACGTTTTCGGGTTGGTGGGGGTTGGGTGGAAAGTTCGGGTGGGTGGTGTAACCGGACGGTTCCGTGCAATTTCGCGCCAACATTTCCTCGCATCATGGTGTTCAGGTAATTGACACGCTATCGGAAGCCGTGTTACCGTGGCGGTGAAAGTGTGCGGCGAATCCTTGTCTGAAATCATGACTCGGGCATTAGGATCGAAGAAGTGGGGTCGGAGTAGCTCGCGGTTGTCTTCGGTTTCGGTTGTTCGGGGCGTTTACCATTGTCGTCATCCCCGCCCGCTTTGCGTGTGGTGTGGGTCATTCTAGAGTGATCGAATCATGGCAAAACCAATCGGCGGCGTCTGGGGTTTGGACATGGGCCAGTGTGCCCTGAAAGCCTTGCGGCTGGAATTGGTTGATGGCCAGCCGACCGCGACGGCGTTCGACTACATCGAACACCCGAAGATTTTGTCCCAACCGGACGCCGACCCGGAAGCCCTGATCCGCGAAGCACTCGAAAAATTCCTCTCACGCAACCCACTCGGTAAGGACCAAGTGGCGATCAGCATTGCCGGGCAAAGCGGCCTGGTGCGGTTCGTGAAGTTGCCGCCCGTTGAAGAGAAGCGGATCGCGGACATTGTGAAGTTTGAAGCGAAGCAGCAAATCCCGTTTCCGCTCGATGAAGTCGTCTGGGACTTCCAAAAGATCGGCGGCGGCGAGACCATCGGCGGGTTTGCGATGGAGACCGAAATCGGCCTGTTCGCCATGAAGCGCGACATCATCAATAAGCACCTCGGCCACTACCAAAGCGTGAAAGCCGAAGTTCACTACGTCCAGATGGCACCCCTGGCGCTCACCAACTTTGCCACCTACGAACTGTTGCAAAAGGGCGGGCCGGGCGGCGTCGAAGGGGACGCCGTCATCGAAGGGGATGACGAGATTCCGCGCGGCAAGAAACGCTGTGCGGTCGTGCTGGACATCGGGACGGATAGCTCGAACCTCATCATCACCGACGGCGGCAAGATCATCTGGCAACGCCCGGTTCCGCTGGGCGGCAGCCACTTCACGCGGGCGTTGACGAAGGAAATGAAGCTCACGTTCGCCAAGGCCGAACACCTGAAGCGGAACGCCGCGAAGTCCCCGGACTTGGCCCAAATCCTGCGTGCGTTGCGTCCCGTTCTCACGGAATTCGTTGGCGAAGTGCAACGGTCGCTGGGGTTCTTCACGAACACCCACCGCGACGCCCACATCGCCTACCTCGTGGGCCTGGGCAGTGCGTTCAAACTGCCCGGCTTGCAGAAGTACCTCGCCGAAAAACTGTCGCTCGATGTTCGCAAGCCGTCGAAGATTAAGCGGCTCGCCGGGGACTCCGTCCTGCACGACCCGACGTTCATGGAGAACGTGCTGACCTTCCCGATTTCCTACGGTCTCGCCCTTCAAGGTCTGGGCTTATCGCGTCTCCAAACGAACTTGTTGCCGCAAGAGGTTCGCGTCGATCGGTTGATCCGGGCCAAGAAACCGGCCGTGGCTGCCGCAACGGCGGCGCTGTTGTTCGGCACCGGCATCCTGGCGTTCGGGTACGGCCAACAGCTTTCGGCGGTCACCGATTCCTCCATCAAGAAGGGGATCGAAACCGGCAAATCGGCCATTGCGTTGTCGAAAGCACAAGACGGCGAATTCAGTAGCAAGAGCACTGCGATCGAGACGGGGAAAACCGAAGTCAAAGCCATCGTGGTTGGCAACGATGAACGGATCAACTGGATTCGGATGCAAGAAGTGCTTTCGGCGGTGATGCCACGGCACGGGTACATCGACGAGAAGACCGGCCAAGAAATTGCCGGCACGAACCTCACGGAAACGACCCCCTACGATCAACGGGCGTTCTGGAATACGGAGGAAGGACGGCGGGCGTACATCAAGTACACGGAACGGCTGTCGCAGGGCATTCCGCTGGAGAAACTCCGCGACGATGACATGTCGCTATACTTGGCGACCTGTAATCTGGAATCGGTGTACTGCCGGTACGTGGACAACATCGGCACGTTCCTGGCGGCGGCGGATGCCGTGGTTAAGGCCACGTTCAATGAAAACATTGCCAAAGACATGAAGGAATCCGAAGTCGAGACGGATGAAACCTTGAAGCGCAAAAAACCGAAGGCCGTCGAGGGCGGCGGGTGGGTCTTTGAGCTTCGCGGGTACACGTATCACAAAGATCCCAACTTCATTCGCCGCAGTTTGTTGCGGAATTTACAACGGTTTGATGAGTTCGCGGGCAACCCGGCAAGCAACGCCGACGCCAAGATCAACAAGATCATTCCGGGTGCCGAAGACCCGGTTCGACCCGGAAAAGGTGAGACCAAGACGGATCGCGTCAGCCATGCATTCCTGATGCTCGCCCAACCAGATGACCAGCCGCAACTCAACGCATTCCGCTACATCGGGCAGTCGTGGATTGAGAAGTGTCTCTCAGGCGGCTCCGCGATGGGCGGCGGCGGGCCAGGAGACGGCGGATCAATGGGCGGAAAGATGGGTAGCATGGGTGGCGGTGGTTCGCCGGGAGGGAGTGGATCATCTGACGCTGGCCCTGGTGGACCGCCCGGCGGAATGGGCGGCCCTGGTGGGGCTGCGGCGGGGTCGAGTTGGGCGCCCTTACTCGCATCGGGAGCAGCCGGTGGTGGTGGGATGGGTGGTGGCCCCGGTAGTGATATGGGTGGCGGCATGGGTGGTGGCAAGCCCGGCGGCCCTGGCATGGGTGGCCCTGGCATGGATGGTGGCGGACCGGGAATGCCCGGTGGTGCTGGGTCGCTGCAGACTAGGGCGGGGAAAGTAAACCCGAAGCCGCGGATCGAGTTTGTCGTTTGCTTCGTCTGGCGGGAACCGACCCCAACCGATCCAACGCCAACAGTGGAAGGCGTACCGACAACCCCGTAATTGGGACAGTGGCTGACGGAGATTCACAAAACCTAACCCGAACACCTGCCTCCTTCCGAGTCGTGTCATGGATAAGAAAGCACTGAAAAAGAACCTGTTCTGGATCCTGGCCGGGATCGCGCCGCTACTCACGTTCATCGCCTTCATTTGCATGTTGATGATGGTCGGCGGGGCCGTCGGTGACGCCTCCGCCGTGAACGAAAAGGAACTCAAGGAACTCAAGGATGTCAAGCCGAAAGGCACCGAAGCCATCGCGACGATGGAGAAGCAAAAGCTCACCATCGACGACCAAAAGAAGAAGCTGTGGGAAGTGAACTGGCTCGCTCAAAAGGCGTTGTTCACGTGGCCGAACCAGGGCCTGTTGAAAGTGTACGAAGAGAAGTACCAGAAGTTCGGCGTGGCACTGCCGGACGATAACTCTGAGTTTGCAGAGTTCAAAAAGAAAGACGTTTACGAAGCCAGTTACGAACAGGCCGCCGAGAGTGTGAAGCCGACACAATTTGCAGGCGGCACTTGGAAAGCGGTCATGCGATTTGTTAGTGTCTGGGGTGACTTTAAACCGTCATCGGACCAAATCTGGCTAGCACTGGAAGACCTCTGGGTTCAACGGGCGATGCTGGAACCCGTCAAGACGGTCAACCACGACGCCGCGACCTTTCAAGCGGTGGACGACGGGAAAGACCCGCTGAAACGCAAGTTCCGCAGTCGCATTTGGGAACTCGATCTCGAAATCCCCAAGGAGGGGTCGGGGCCGGACGCCAACAAGATCATCAAAGCCAAGCTGACGAACCGCACGAACCGAATGCAGTTGCTGGGCAACGGCAAAACGATGCGGCTCAAAATCTGGTTGTCGGAGAACGCCCAACCGATTGATTTCCGCATTGAAGAAGAATTCCTGAGTGCGAATCAGATACTCCCCGTGAACCCGGTCCCGCGACTCCACGGCATTCCGCCGGGAACCGAGGTCAAGAAAATCATCCGGGTCGAACAAGTCCTTGACGCACGCACTGTTCCGGTGCGCCGCATCGAGACGATTCAACTGGGTTACCGGGACGCACGCCACGCCCCCGCCACCCTGAAGACCCCGAAGTTTATCGTGGCGCCGGAAGCAGTGGTTGGCGCTGAAGGCGGTACCGGGAGTGGTCCGGGCGCCCCTCCTGGTGGCCTACTTGGCGCAGGTCCATCGGCAGGCATGGAAGGCATGATGGCGGGGCCGGGTCGAAGCGGTATGGGTGGCCCAGGCGGCATGGCTGGCATGGGCGGCACGGCGGGTGGGGCCAAGTCTGGCCCGCCGACGGCCGTCCTGGACGGAAACAAAGAGCGGTACATTGACGCCACGGACCAAGTGCGGCGGATGCCGGTCGGGATCGTGATCCTGGTCGATCAAATGTACTTGCAAGACGCGCTGGTGGCCTACGCCAACTCCACACTCCGGTTCCAAATCACGCAATACCACTGGAAGCGATTCCGTGGCACCCTCAGTGCTGGGAACACCGATGGCGGGTATCCTTCGGGCGACGAAGGCTACGGCCCGCCGGGTGGTTCTTACGGCGACGGCGGTGGTCCGGGGTCGGGCGGCAAAGGTGGGGCATTCGGTGGCCGCAACGAAGGAAGCTCCGACGCGGGTGGTCCGGGTGGCTTTGGTGGTCCGGGGTCGGGTGGCTTCGCCCCTCCGGGGTCGGGCGGCTTTGGTGGCTTCGGCGGTCCGGGTTCGGGCGGCTTCGGCGGCATGGGTTCGGGCGGCTTCGGCGGCATGGGGTCCGGAAATTCGTCAACCGTCTCGGAAGCGCAAGCCACTTCGGGCCTGATCGAACTGACGATCTACGGCATCGTCACGCTGTACGAAAAGTATGACGACAAGCCACCAGAAGCGGTCGTCCCCCCAACACCAGCGGCGACAACACCGGCAGCAACGCCGGCAGCAACGCCGACTAACAAGTAACGCGGCAACACTACCTGTTTTCAAACCAACACTAGCGATTCCTCACGGAATCGAATGATCCAGATAAATTAAGGGGTAACTTCTCATGGCAGGCGCAGCTGGACTCAAGAACATCCTGCTACAAAAGGGTGAGAAAATCGCCCTCTTTGCTGGTGGCGGGATCGCGGGATTGCTCGGCATTTACGGCTTGGTACAAATTGCCGGCGCCGAAAGTCCCGCCGGCAAAGTGAAGCAATTTGAAGCCGCCGCGACGGCCGTGAAAAGCGGCGTGGCCGGGCCGGGTCTGCCCGCACCGGACCTGCCCGAGTGGCTCACGAAACCCGGCACCAAAGTCAACATTAACGCGAACGAATTCGCGCTGATCGGGGTGCCGTTTGAACCCGTCGATCGCCCCGACATGCTTCGCAAAAACCCGCTCGTCCTTGGCATTAATGATGCGACGATCGACCTCATCCGCGTGCCGATGGTCGCGTATGACATCACCCAAAACGCTGCCGGCGAGACCTTGATCGGCGTGCGGATCGGGATCACCACCGGCAGTAAAGACATCGATCAACTCCGGAAGAACGTGGATCAGGCTCGCAAACAGTTTGAAGGCATCCATAAGCCAACCAATCGCCGCCCAACGCCTCCGACTCTTCCCAGTGCTCCTGGCAGTGGCGGGTTCCCCGGTGGTCCCGGTGGTAGTCCTGGCGGCGGCGGGTTCCCTGGTGGACCGGGCGGCGGTGGCGGGTTCCCCGGTGGTCCGGGTGGTGGTGGGTTCCCTGGCGGGCCAGGCGGGGGCGGACGGGGTGGACCGGGTGGTGGGGACAGTGGCGGCATGGGGGGATTCGGTGGAGACACCTCACGGGCTGACACGACGGTGCAGTACGTGACACCGGCAGAAGCCAGTTCCAAGGGTATGGCCCTCGCCGAGACGATTTATCCGCTGCGGGCGGTAGTCGTGAACATGACCTTCCCGGTGAAACTGCAACTCGAAGAAATCAAGAAAGCTCTCCGGGCCACATCGACCCAAGAAGCACTTCAGTTGTCGGCGATTAACGGCGTCCCCGGCCCGGTGTTTGACGGCTTCGACGTGGACCGCATGATTATGTCCCCCAACGGCACGTGGTCCGGGTGGGCGGAGTACGACCACTACGGCGAATACTTCCGAACCGTCCGGGCACGCAAGATCGCCGACTACCCGGAAACGGGCTACACGACATCGTTCATGCGGCCAATCAACGAAAAGCTGGTGGCCCCGCTTCCCGCGATTGCCGACGGCCTCGGTGACTACAAGAACATCTACCTGAAAGCGATCGTGGAAGGCGCCAAGAAGCTCCGGGAAATGAACCAAATCCCGATCCCGCAAAGCGCGTTGGAAAAGCAGTTGGGCGGCAAAGTGGGTGACGACAACCCCTATGCGCCAGTCGGTGGTGCGATTGCCGGCCCCGGTGGCTTCGGCGGCGGCGGTATGGGTAGCGGCATGGGCATGAGCGGTTTTGGCCAGAACAAACCGGGCGGCGGCGGAGCGGGTGCCCCAGGCGGTTTCGGGTCGGGTGCCCCAGGCGGTTTCGGTCCGGGTGCCCCAGGCGGTTTCGGTCCGGGTGCCCCAGGCGGTTTCGGGTCGGGTGCCCCAGGCGGTTTCGGTCCGGGAGCCCCAGGCGGTTTCGGGTCGGGTGCCCCAGGCGGTTTCGGGTCGGGTGTCGCGGGTAGTCTGGAAACGCAACAGAACGTCATCGACCACGTACTGATGCGGTTCCTCGATACGAACGTGCAACCGGGCTACAGTTACCGCTATCGTGTTCGCGTTAAGCTCAAGAATCCGAACTTCGGCAAGCCAAGCCTGGTGAGCCAACCGGATGCGGCCAAGCGAGAAGTGATCGAAGGGTTCTGGCAGGTGATCCCGCAGACCATCACCATTCCGGAAGAGTCATTCCTGTACGCCCACGACTCCTCGAAGTACGTCGAACACTACACGGACATCGTCAACAATTACGGCAAAGAGTCGGCCTTGAAGAAGGTGTTTGAACTGGACGAGGTCACGACGGGCAAGCGGGCCGTCGTCCAAGTGCAACGCTGGATGCAGCAAATTCGCATCGACGGGTCCGGCAACAAGGCCGAGCCAGTTGGCACCTGGGTTGTCGCAGAGATTCCCGTTGCCCCAGGCGAATTCATCGGCAAACGGCAACTGATCGAGTTGCCACTGTGGTCCGGTGGGATTAGTAATTTCGTCCTCCGCGAGCTATCGAGCGGCGTGCGAATTGCGAACATCAAAGACCAGAATCACCAACCGAAGGGCTGGCCGGTCAATTTCAAGTCGTCGTCAATTCTGATCGATTTCGACGGCGGTAAGTCCAAGTCGCGGATCAACGACAAAGAGGTTCTGGACGACGCGGATTCGGAACTGCTGATCCTGCGAGCGGACGGTAAGTTGATGATCCACAACAGCGGCACCGACGGTGAAGACCGCCTCCGGACGGACCGAGACAGCGTTTGGACGGAATGGGTGAAACGAGTCAAATCCCGCAAGGATTTCCAAGCGCCAGGAATGGGCGGCGGACTCGGCGGGGGTGCCGGCGGGTTTGACAAGGGTAGCGGCGGCAAAAACTAACGGGCGTCCGCGAAACGATCCGTTGCAACTTGTTAGAAGAAACGCCTTTTACCCCACCCGTTGCGGGAAGTTTTCTGGCGACGTGAGGACGCGCAAAGCCCACGGATC